>DAINNS010000001.1:0-25478 GCA_036735765.1 Ilumatobacteraceae bacterium
GCCGTAAGTATCGGGATCGAGTGACTCGTACAGCGGCAACAACGCAGGAAGCAGTGCGTCGGCGTGAACCTTCAGGTCGGGACTCGAGCCAAATGCAGAGAAGAGCGCCTTGACCACCGTCTTCAGGCTTCCTTCGAGCGTCTTCAACACGACGTTTCCGGTGAAGCCGTCGGTGACGACCACGTCGACGTCGGGCGTCATGATGTCGCGGCCCTCGACATTGCCGATGAAATTGATTCCCGGCGCGGCAGCAAGCAGTTCGTACGCCTCTTTGCGCAGGGTGTCACCCTTGCCCGGTTCCTCACCGATGGACAAAAGACCGACGCGCGGCTTGGCGATGCCGAAACGTCGCTCGGCGTATATCGAGCCCATCACGGCGAACTGCACCAGCCAGTCGGCCTGCACCTCTGCATTGGCCCCCGCGTCGAGCAGGACCGTCGGTGTATGTCCCGGCACGGGGATCGGCGTGGCGATGGCCGGCCGGTTCACACCCTTCACTCGACCCATGCGCAGGAGGGCCGAAGCCATGGTGGCACCCGTGTTCCCCGCGGAGATCATTGCCGATGCCTTGCCGTCACGTACGGCCTCGGCCGCCCGCACGAGCGTGGAGTCTTTCTTGCGTCGAACGCCGCCCGCGGGGTCTTCGTCCATCGCAATGACCTCACTCGCGGGAATGACATCGAGAGAGGAAATGTCGATCGAAGTGAGGCTGGCGAGATTTTCCGGCCCGACGAGCACGCAGGGAATACCTGCTGCGACTGCGTCGAGTGTCCCCTTCAGGATTTCATCGGGCGCTTTGTCGCCACCGAGTGCGTCGACCGCAACGGGAAGATTCACGAGGTGAGATTAGGCGACTTCGACGGCGGTACGACCCTTGTACCAACCGCAACCGCCACACACCACGTGCGGCTTCTTCGCCGCGCCACAACGGGGGCACACGCTGCGCGAGGGAACTTCCATGCGCATGTTCGCGGACTTGCGGCTGTGGGTCTTCGCCTTCGACTTCTTTTTCTTGGGTACAGCCACGATGGTCTCCGTTGGACGTCTTTCTCAGCCCCGTGAGGTTATCGGCACGACGGGACTTTGCGCCCTCCCTCGCGAATGCGTGGCTGCAAGCACTCGCTAGCGGTCGTCGAGCCGGTCACGCAGGGCGTCGAGGGCGGCCCACCGGGGGTCCGCGACACCGACCGCACAGCCGCAATCGGCTTCGGCCGGATCCGACTTGTCGGCCCCACAGACGGGGCAGAGCCCCGGACAATCCGCCCTGCAGAGCGCCGCGTCGGGCAACGCCAGCAGAAGGTGCTCGCGCACGAGTGGCCCGAGAAGCAACTGTTCGCCCTCCAACGGGTAGGCGTCGGGGTCGGTGATCTCGCGCTGGTACAACTCGGCGATCTGAACCGACAGCGTGTCGCGCACATCCGATAGGCAGCGTCGACATGTGTCGTGGAACTCGGCCGACACCTTGCCCCGCACCATGATCCCGGTGTTCGTCGACTCGAGATGGAAGGCAACGGGAACGTCTTGCCTTGCGATGCGTTCGTCGTCGAGATCGAGAAGATCACTGTCGACAGCAACGTCGATTTCCTTGACGTTGCCGACGCGACGCAGAACCTCTGCGACGTTGACGACGAGACCCGAAAGTGGAGATGTCACGGCGACCGGCGCAACCTCAGAAACGGTCTTGATCGAAGAACCCCTGGATCTCGCCCGAGGGATCCGTCGGCTGCGGTTCGTCGACCTCGGACCGATTCCCGATCGACAGACGTTGGCGACCCGTGGCCACGGTCTTCATGAGACGGTCGAGGAGGATCTCGAAACTGCCGAGACGCTGGTCGAGAAAATCCTCGGTTTCCATACGAAGGCGACGGGCATCGGCCTCGGCGTTCTCGACGACGGTTCTCGCGCGCGATTCGGCTGCGCGCACGACTTCGGTGCGTTGCACCATCCGCTCGGCCTGCACCCGCGCGGCC
Organism: Ilumatobacteraceae bacterium; assembly: GCA_036735765.1. Classification (GTDB taxonomy): domain Bacteria; phylum Actinomycetota; class Acidimicrobiia; order Acidimicrobiales; family Ilumatobacteraceae; genus F1-20-MAGs119. The sequence goes on from DAINNS010000001.1 coordinate 1,971, forward strand.
TCCATGATCTCCTCGGCCTCGCGCCGGGCCTTGTTCACGAATTCCTGCTTCTCACGCAACATCCAACGCGCTTGGCGCAATTCCTCGGGCAGACGCGCCAGGGCCTCACCGATGATCTCGATGATTTCGTCGCGGTCGATGCGTGGCGTGCTGGACAGCGGCATGTTGGGGGCCGACGCGATGATGTCGAGCGCCCGACGCATGAACGCTTCGGCGTCGCCCATCTGCGGCTCGACGGGTTGCTCGTCGTAGTCGTCGTAACCGTCGTCGTACGTCATGAAAAGATCTCCTTCAGCGCCGCGGTGACATTGCTCGGCACCATGGACGAAGGGTCGCCACCATACTGCGCTATCTCGCGGACGAAGCGACTGCTGACCGACGAGCGTTCGGGACTGCACGGCACGTACACCGTGGGAACACCCGCGACTGCGAGGTTGGTGTGCGCCATTTGCTGTTCGATTTCGAAGTCGCCCGAGTTGCGCAGGCCCTTCACGATGAAGTCGACGCCCTCGGCCTTGGCCGCATCGACGGCGAGACCCGGAAAGGCCTTGACCGAGAACTTGCCCGCACACGGGCCGTCGGCGAGCGCGCCGTTGATGAGGTGGACTCGCTGTTCGATCGTGAACACCCCGCCGTGCTTCTCGGGATTGTGGAGGATCGCAATGACCACGTGACCGAAGAGTCGGGTCGCCTGTTCGATCACGTCAACGTGACCGAGATGGATCGGGTCGAAACTGCCCGGATAGAGGACTTTCGCCATGCCCTCACAACGGTACAACCGACCGTTCGCTACCCGTCGGCAATCACCCCGTCGCGGACGAAAAACCCCACCGTTGTGCGCCCGTAGTCGCGTTGCCGGACCGACTTCCAACCCCTCGGCGCCTCCTTGTGAACCGTGGCGCGGGCTTCGGTCTCGATGACCAGCACGGCCGACTCGGCCGTCGCATCGGCAGCAACGAAGACCTCGTTCCAGTGCGCAAAGCCGTACGGAGGGTCGACGAGGACGAGGGTTGCGTCGGCGAGCAACTCACGAACGCGAAGCGCCCCCGGCGAGGTCACCTCACGGACGATGTCGAGCGTCACGACCCGCGATGAGTCCGCGAGGCCCAAGGATTCGATGTTGCCCTTCACCACGCCCAGCGCGCGGCGGTCGTTTTCGACAAACGTGCACCGCTTTGCACCGCGTGACAGCGCCTCGATACCCAGCGCGCCCGAGCCGGCGAAAAGGTCGACGACGACCGCGCCGTCGACGGCACCGAGGCTGCCGAGTGCGTTGAACACCGCCTCGCGCACCTTGTCGGTCGTCGGGCGCGTTGCGTCACCTTCCGGCCCGTCGATTCGACGACCGCGCAATTCCCCGGCGACCACACGCATGGCTGCAGTCTGTCAGGCAATAATCGAGGCGTGCAGCAACCACCCTCCGAGAGCATCTGTGTCGACTGCGGAGGAATTGCCCACTTGCTCACTCCTCCACGCGAGGACGGAACGTGGCTGACGGGCGACGTGGTCACCTACCGCTGCAGCGACTGTCGCGACCGATGGGACATCATTCTCGAAGATGATGACGTCTAGTTGCGCTCGATGAACTCCGCTTTTGCGTTCCCATCTTCATCGAATTGTTCGATGAAGATGCGCACCTCGTCGCGCAGGTCGGGATGGGAGGCCAACGTCGTGTCGTCACCGACGAGTTCGATGGCAACCGCGCGGGCCGCCTCGATGAGGTCGCGATCCCGCTTCAGCGAGGCGAGCCTGAGGTCGCCCCTTCCACTTTGACGACCGTCCATGATGGTGCCTTCGCCGCGCAACTGAAGATCGACCTCGGCCAATTCGAATCCGTCGGTCGTCGCAACGAGTGCCTCGATGCGTGGCTTCATCTCCGCAATCATCTCGTCGTCGGACAAACGCGTCACGAGCCAGCACGTCGACGCTTTGGCTCCGCGGCCGACACGCCCGCGCAACTGGTGAAGCTGGGCGATGCCGAACCTGTCCGCATCGAGGATCACCATCTGCGTCGCATTGGGCACGTCGACACCGACTTCGATGACGGTCGTTGCAACGAGAACGTCGAGATCGCCGCGCCGAAACGACCCCATCACCGCGTCTTTCTCGGCTGACTTCATGCGACCATGCATCAGACCGATGCGCAAGTTCGCAAGCTCACCACCTCCGAGCTCGGCGAAGGTCGCCTCGGCCGACGCGACCTGGAGTTTCTCGCTGTCCTCGATGAGCGGGCACACGACGTACACCTGATCACCCTTGGCGACGACTTCACGCACAGTGGCCCACATGGCTGCGGTTTCTGCATCGCCCGCGACCGCGCGGGTCACGATCGGCGTACGACCGGGCGGCAACTCGTCGAGCACACTCACTTCGAGGTCGCCGAACATGGTGAGTGCCGCGGTTCGTGGGATCGGCGTTGCGGTCATCACCAAGGTGTCGGGACGAATTTCGTAACGCTCGCGCAGGCGCGACCTTTGTTCGACTCCGAAACGATGCTGTTCGTCGACTACAAGCGCGCCGAGCGACTTGAAATCGATCCCCTTCTCGATGAGCGCATGCGTCCCGATTGCGATGTCGACGGAACCGTCTGCCAAACCGGCGATGACCTTGCGGCGCTGATCCCCCGTGATGCGATTGGTCAAGAGTTCGACGCGAATCGGCCGATCACCGAACAGGTTTTCGGGGTCCGATACGACGAGGCCCTCGAGCAATCGTGCGACACCGGCAAAGTGTTGCTCGGCAAGTACCTCGGTGGGAGCCATCAACGCACCTTGGTGGCCTCCCTCGACTGCGGTCAACAACGTCGCGACCGCGATCACGGTCTTGCCGCTTCCGACATCGCCCTGTAGCAGCCTGTTCATCGGCACGATTCCCGACATGTCGGTGGTCACCTCGTCGATGACGCGTTGCTGCGCGGTGGTCAACGGGAATGCGAGGTTCTCGATGAACTGCCGCACGAAGCTCCCACGCGTCGAGTGTGCGATGCCCCGCGCCGTCTGTTCAATGTGTTTCTTCTCGCGCACGAGATACGTCTGCACGCGCAAGAGTTCGTCGAACGCCAGCCGACGCCGAGCGGTCTCGACGTCGCGCACCGACGTCGGCAGATGGATCGTCCGCATCGCCTCGAAGCGTGGCGCGAGGCCGAGCTTCGCGCGCACCGATTCGGGAAGCGGGTCGGCGACGCCGCGCGGCGCACACCTGTTCAATGCGGCTTCGACCCACTTGGCCATCTCCCACGTCTTCACACCCTTGTCGCCGCTCTGCGGGTAAATGGGAACGATGCGCCCCGTACGGTCGCCGATCAGATCGACCACCGGATTCGTCATCTGCAACGAGCCGCGGTACGTGTCGGGTTTTCCCCAAACCGAAATCGTGAGACCCTCACGCAACTGACGCGTTCGCCACGGCTGGTTGAAGAACGTCAGGGTGAACTTGCCGGTTTCGTCGCCCACTCGCACGGTGACGATCGAGCGCCGGTTGCGCGTCGTGCGCGATTCGATCGACAAGACGTCGACGACCACGAGAGCGATGGTGCCCGGGATGAGGTCGCGAACGCGACATTCCTGGGTGCGATCGACCCAGCGCCGCGGGTAGTACATGAGCAGGTCGAGGACGTTCTCGACACCGAGCGCCTGCAGATCGGCCAGACGCTTTTCGCCGATGCCCTTGAAGTCGCCGAGACCCCTCGCCTGCAGTTCGGCGAATGTCAGCGGGCCGGTTCCCGACTGTTTCGCGGGGTCGGATTTCCTACTCGACACCGAACAAGTATGGGTACAGCGGCTGGCCACCGTGGTGGACCTCGACCGTGATGGCGGGATGATGCTCGGCCATCCATGCCGAGAGTTCCGCCGTCATTTCCGCGGTGGCATCAGCACCTGCGAGGACCGTGAGGATCTCACGATCCTGCGTGATCAAGTGCTCGAGCAGTTGGGTCGTTGCGGCGCGCCACGTTCCGCCGACGGCAACGATGCCGTCACCGCGCACGATGCCGATCCAGTCACCCGTTCTGATGGGCCCGGCATCGCTGTCGGTGTCACGTACCGCCTGCGTGATTTCACCCGTCGCCACACTGGCCGCGGCGGCGCTCATCTCGCGCGCATTGTGTTCGGCGGATGCCTCGGGGTCGTAGAGAACGAGCGATGCCAACGCTTCGGGCATCGAGCACGACGGCACGACCCGCACGTCTTTCTTGGTCAACTCCCCCACCTGATTGGCCACGGGAATGATGTTCTTGTTGTTCGGCAAGAGCACGATCTGGTTTGCGTTCATACGCTCGACAGCGTCCAGCAGTTCTGCCGTTGACGGGTTCAACGACTGACCGCCCGACACCACACCGTGCACTCCGAGTTGTCCGAAGAGTTCGGCGATGCCGTCACCACTCGCCACTGCGACCACGGCGCACGTGACGGGCGGCAGCGAACTCGAGTGAGCCCCGCCCTGGCGCGGATCGCGCGCGGGATGCACGACGTCGCCGGCTTCGACCCCGAGTTCGGCCTCGCGCTTCGCGTGTTCGTCGGCGACTTCCTCGAAGAGATCGGTGACGCGGATCGCGCGCGGACGACCACCGAGTTCGAGTGGTGCCTCGATGGCTGCGCCGATGTCGTTCGTGTGGATGTGGCAGTTGTAGAGGCCATCGCCACCGACCACGACGATTGAGTCCCCGATTCGACCCCACGCCTCCATGAACGCGCCATGCTGTGCGTCGACAAGGTCGAGGAGAAACATCACCTCGTAGCGCAGTTCGCTCACGTCGACGCCGTCGTCGGACGATCGATGCGCGACCGATTCGAGCGCGTCGAGGTCGGGACCGGCAGAGTCGTCGGGTTCCGGCAACGGCTCCCCCGCGACCACGTGCAAAAACGCATCGAGCAAGAGGAGAAAGCCCGCGCCGCCCGCATCGACAACGCCGGCCTGCTTCAACACGGGCAACATCTCGGGTGTGCGTCGCAGCGCATCACCGCCGGCCGCGCGTGCCGCACGAAGCACGTCCGCGAGATTGCCCCCCGCCGCGGCACCCGCGACGGATGCTTCCGCCGACTCGCGCACGACCGTGAGAATGGTTCCTTCCACCGGCTTCAGCACGGCTTTGTAGGCCGACGCCGACGCCGCGCTCAGACCATCGGCCAGCGACGACGCCGTGACCCCCGTGTCGGGCGCCGATGCGCAGGAGGCCGAGAGGCCGCGCAGCACTTGCGACAGGATGACACCGCTGTTTCCGCGTGCACCCATCAGGGCACCGTGGCTGATTCCACCACATACCGTCTCGAACGAAAGACCGGCCTTGGCGACCCGGTCATCGACTTCGGCAACGACTGCGTCGAGGGTACGCGCCATGTTCGTTCCGGTGTCACCGTCGGGGACCGGATAGACGTTCAGCCGGTTGATCGCCGACTGATGGCGGCGGATCGTCTCTCGGAAGGTGGCGACGACGTCGCGGATTTGCTCTGCGGAGAGCCGGTCGGGGCCAGGCACGGATCAAATCGTAATGATCCAGCGGGGCCCGAGCCGTGCCGTTCCCGAAATGAAGACCTCGAACCCAGAATCGCCTCACGCTGGTTGGGCCTCAGGTGGCGCGCTGTTAGCCTCGCATCCCATGTCGGCAAAGTGTCAGGTCTGCGGTAAGGGCCCCTCGTGGGGTATGTCGGTGTCGCACTCGCATGTGCGCACCAAGCGCCGCTGGAACCCGAACATTCAGCGCATCCGCGCCCTCGTTGGCGGAGCACCCAAGCGTCTCTACGTGTGCACCGGTTGCATCAAGTCCGGCAAGGTCGTCAAGGCCGGCCGCTGAGTCGCATGCAAGGGATCATCAAGGCCTACGACCCGGGCTCGGGCGACGGCATCGTCATCAGTGACAAAGATCTCAGCGAGTACAACCTCGCGCCCAACGCGCTCGAAGGTTCCGTGTTCCGCATGTTGCGCCAGGGCCAACGCGTCGTCTTCACGCTCGACGCGGATGGTCGCGCGACGCGGCTCAGTCTCGGGTCCGAGACCGACATGGGCACCCCCGGCTTCTGAGCCGGTTCACCCGAAGTTCTCGCCGAAGCCCCCGAGGGTTTATCGTTTTCCCACTGGGTTTTTCCGTTGGAAGTTCCCGGCACCCCCGATCGTTAAACCCTCCAAGGAGGACGCGTGAGCGCCACCACGAAGAACGCCAAACTGCAGCAATGGGTCAAGGACTGGGCTGCAGTTCTCGAGCCGAGCGACATCTACTGGTGCGACGGCAGCGCGGAGGAGTACGACCGTCTCTGTCAGTTGCTCGTCGACTCCGGAACCTTCACGAAACTCGACGAGGCCAAGCGTCCCAACAGTTATTGGGCACACTCCGACCCGGGTGACGTCGCGCGCGTCGAAGACCGCACGTTCATCTGCTCGACGGATGCAGCAGATGCGGGCCCGAACAACAACTGGCGCGAACCCGCCGAAATGCGTGCCGAACTGACGTCGCTCTACAAGGGCGCAATGAAGGGTCGCACGATGTACGTCGTGCCGTTCTCGATGGGCCCGCTCGGCTCACCGATTGCACACATCGGCGTGCAGCTCACCGACTCGGCATACGTCGCGGTCAGCATGCGCATCATGACGCGCATGGGCCAAGGCGCCCTCGACGTTCTCGGTGACAGCCAGTGGGTGCCCTGCGTCCACTCGGTCGGCGCTCCGCTTGCGCCGGGTCAGGCCGATTCGGCGTGGCCGTGCAACCCCGACAACAAGTACATCGTCCACTTCCCCGAGACCCGCGAGATCTGGAGCTACGGCTCGGGCTACGGCGGCAACGCCCTGCTCGGCAAGAAGTGCTTCGCGCTGCGCATCGCATCGGTGATGGCGCGCGACGACGGCTGGCTCGCCGAGCACATGCTCATTCTCAAACTCACCAACCCGCAGGGCGTCGCCAAATACATCGCCGCGGCGTTCCCGTCGGCGTGCGGCAAGACGAACCTCGCGATGCTCGTGCCGACGATCCCGGGCTGGAAGGCCGAGACGATCGGCGACGACATCTGCTGGATGAAGTTCGGCGACGACGGGCGCCTCTACGCCATCAACCCCGAAGCCGGATTCTTCGGTGTTGCACCGGGCACCGGTTACGACACGAACGCCAACGCGATGGAGACGCTGTGGGGCAACTGCCTCTTCACGAACACGGCGCTCACACCCGACGGCGACGTGTGGTGGGAAGGCATGAGCGATGATGCACCGGCCCGCGCCACCGACTGGCGTGGCAATGCCTGGACCCCCGAAACCGAAACTCCGGCCGCGCACCCGAACGCGCGATTCACCGCACCCGCTTCGCAGTGTCCTTCGATTGCATCCGAGTGGGAAGACCCGCGCGGAGTTCCGATCTCGGCAATCCTCTTCGGCGGCCGCCGCCGCACGACCGTCCCGCTGGTGACGCAGGCATTCGACTGGGCACACGGCGTGTTCCTCGGGTCGATCATGGCGTCCGAGACCACCGCTGCCCAGGCCGGCGCCGTCGGCAAGTTGCGCTTCGACCCAATGGCGATGCTTCCGTTCTGCGGTTACAACATGGCCGATTACTTCGGCCACTGGTTGCGCGTTGGCGCCAAGGGCAAGGCCGAGAACCTGCCCCAGATCTTCTTCGTCAACTGGTTCCGTCGCGACGAAGATGGTCGCTTCCTGTGGCCCGGTTACGGCGAGAACAGCCGCGTTCTGAAGTGGGTGTTCGAGCGCGTCGACGGCACGGCCAAGGCCGTCGAGACGCCCATCGGCTTCCTGCCGACGCCCACCGACCTCGACACGAGCGGTCTGTCCGTGAATGCCGCCGATCTCGACGCAATTCTCTCGGTCGATGTCACCGGCTGGCGCGAGGCAATTCCGCAAATTCGCGAGCACTACGCCGCGTTCGGCCCGAAGTTGCCGAACAAGTTGATGGAGTCACTCGACGCCCTCGACAAGTCGCTCGCCAACGCCTGACCCCACCGACCCCAGGATTCTCGGTGCGGGGCGGTGCATTGTTTGCGACGTTTCGCGCCGAAAAACCCGGCGGTCTATCTTCTCGGCGCGAATATTGACGAGGTCTGCACCGCAGCGCGCCGAGAAACCTATTGGCCGACGAGGAGGGCTCGGATGCCGAGGCCCATCAAGAAGAGTCCTCCCCCGCCGTAGAGCAGGTAGAGCTTTTTCTTCATCTGGTTGCGGTACGAATAGATGATTGCAACGGCGATGATCGCAACGAAGCCGTAGAAAGCGTGGAATGCGGGAAACTCGAGCTTGTACTTGTTGACGAGCGCGACACCCAGAGCGACCTGCACGAACACGGCAACCTCAGCCACCGCGATGAACCACCACAAAGCACGTGACCTCAGGGACTCCCACTTGTGTGCGCCGAGTGACCACAGCCCAGCAAGACCGTTGCCGATGATCATGAACCACGACCAGTTCTCGTGGAAGTCGCGGAGAAGAAGTGCGAGCACGGCTCGAATCTAGCGAATGAGGGTGTCGGCTTCGTTGCCGACCGCATCAATGGTGAACGCGCCCCGCCCGTCGGATGTGACCGTCGTGACCGAACAATTGTCGAGGCTCGCGATCACCATCCGGTCGTCACCGGTCGCCGCACCGATGACAACGTTGATCGCGATGAAATGACTGAAGACCACGGCGTCGTTCGGAAGCGAGGCGAGCGCACCGAGCAATTCGGTGCGGTATCTCGCATAGCGCGGTCCGTCAGATGCGATCACCTGCGACCACGTCCCCGCCATCGCCGCTCGCAACCAGTCGATTCTCGTCTCGAGCGTGTGGCCCTCGGGCGAGGGAATTTCGGCGACGCGCGGTTCGACGACGACATCGACGCCCCAACGCGCAGCCAATGGCTGTGATGTTTCACGGCAGCGGCGCAATGGACTGGACAAAACGGGCAACGGACCGAGACGAGTGAGTGTCTCCGCGACCTCGAGCGCTTGGCGCTGGCCGAGGTCATCGAGCGCCGGGTCGGGGTCGACGTTCCAGCCGGCCGCCGCACGTCCGTGGCGGACGAGGTGAAGGCGTGGCATTAGAAGAACCAGCCGTCGCGCAACGGACCGGGGTCGCCCGCCTTGCGGTACCACTCGGCCCCGAATGCCATGGCGAATGCGTCTTCGGGCATCTTCGCGAACCAACCCGTGTCGGTGATTTGGCTTCGATGGCTCTGGATTGCACGTCGCTTCACGTCGACGAATTCGGACACATCGACGCGATGCGTGAGTTCACTTTCGAGGAGACCCATGGGGTTGCCGTCGTCAGCGGGACCGTCGGGGTCCCAGTCATCTTCGGGGTCGACGAGACCAGAAGCGCGTGCCACCTCGCGCAGACGACGCATGTTGTCACGGTTCATCGTTGCTTCGTAGACGTGTTCAACTCCGGCGAGTTGCGCGGCGCGATGGCCGACCCTGTGCACCATGATGTGGTCGGGGTGACCGTAGTTGCCGTGCCAGTCATAGACCGTCAACACGTCGGCTCCGTGTTTCGACAGAATCGCCGCCAAACGTGCCGCCGCCTCGTCGACCGGAGCCCCGATGAACGCGCCATCGTGGCCGTTCTGCTCCCAGCCCGTCATGCCGCTGTCGCGGTATCCCAACCACTCGACGTGCATCACGCCGAGCTCCGCACACGAAAGTTCGGTTTCGCGACGACGACGGTCGGCCAGCGTCTCGCCCGGCGCAAGGTCTTCCGGCACTTCGCCATGCTCTCCACCGGTGGCCACGACGAGCACGACGTTGTGGCCCTCCTTGGCGGCGCGAGCCATGCTCCCGCCAGTTGCGATCGCCTCATCATCGGGATGCGCGTGGAAACAAACGAGCGTGCCCATCAGGCTTGCTTCACCGCACCCGACGACAGCAACGCGTCGACCCGGTCGGCGGCGAAACCCCAACGCTCGAGGACCTCGCGGGAGTTTTGGCCGGCATGTGCGGGGGCAAGGGTGAGTTCCGACGATGTTCGTGAAAATCGCGGAGCAGGAGCGGGCTGGGTGACCCCGTGATGGTCGACGAACGTCTGACGCTCGAGGTTGTGGGGGTGTCGTGCCGCCTCGCTCATCGTGAGAACCGGCGCGAAACACACATCGGTCGCTTCCATGAGCGCGCACCACTCGGCCTGTGTCTTCTGCAGGAACACCTCGGTCAGGCGCGCCTTCAGATGCGGCCACTGCGAACGGTCCATCTGCTTGGCGAATTCGGCATCACCGTCGAGGCCGGTGAGACGCATCAGTTCGGCGTAGAACTGCGGCTCGATCGACCCGAGCGAAACGTAACGACCGTCCTTGCAGCGGTAGACGTCGTAGAAGTGCGCACCGGTGTCGAGGAGGTTGGTGCCGGGAGCATTCTCGTCGAACATACCGACGTTCTTCATTGCCCAGAACATGGACATGAGGATCGCGGTTCCATCGACCATCGCCGTGTCGACGATCTGGCCCTTGCCGCTCTTCTGCGTCTCGAGAAGCGCAGCCACCACGCCGAGCGCGAGGAACATGCCACCGCCACCGAAGTCGCCCACCATGTTGAGCGGTGGCGTGGGCATGTCGCCCGCACGACCGAAGTGTGCGAGTGCACCGGCGAGAGCGATGTAGTTGATGTCGTGACCGGCAGCCTGGCCGTACATGCCGTTCTGGCCCCAGCCGGTCATGCGACCGAACACGATGCGCGGATTACGCGCGAGGCAGACGTCGGGGCCGACACCGAGACGTTCCATGACACCGGGACGGAAACCCTCGATGATCGCATCGGCCGACTCGACGAGAGCGAGCAGGGCCTCGACGCCGTCGGGATTCTTCAAGTCGATCGCGATGTTGCGACGACCGCGCAACAGAATGTCGAAGTGCGGCGTGTCGGGCGCGGGACCGCGCACCGACTGAGCGCGTTCGACACGCACAACTTCGGCACCGAGGTCTGACAACAACATCGCGGCAAACGGCCCCGGGCCGATGCCAGCGATTTCGATGATGCGGTAACCGTTCAGCGGGCCGGCCATGGTGTCTCCTTCAGGTGCGTGATGATCGAGTCGGTGATGCGTGGCCACAGCGGCCGTGGCAGGTCGTGGCCCATGTCGGTGACCATGTCGAGTCGTGCGTTCGGAATCAATTCAGCCGCGCGCCGGCCACCACTCGGCGCTATCAGCGTGTCGTCGGTTCCATGAATCACCAATGTGGGCGCGGAGATACCGCGCAAACCGTCGGTGCGGCGCCCACTCGCATAGATGGCGGCCAACTGGCGCGGTGCTCCTTGCGGATAGAACGACCGGTCGAACGATGCTGCGGCATCGACCCGGTTCTGTTCGACCGTCGCGTACTTCTTCGACTGCCAGACCATCCAGTTCTTCGACGACTCGATGTAGTCGGCGCGGTCGGTCGGCGGTGGCGCGACCAGTGCCTCCATCGCTTCAGGAGTCGGCTCACCATATTCGGGCTCGCCGGAATTCGACATGATCGACGTCAACGATGCGACCCGCGACGGGTGTTCGATGGCCATGACCTGCACGATCATGCCGCCCATGGAGCCGCCGATGACGTGTGCGGCCGCGATCCCGAGTGCATCGAGAAGACCTACCGCATCGGCCGCCATGTCCGAGAGGGTGTAGGGAACCGCGGGCACCGCATCGTCGAGGAGGGCCGCGCGGATGACCCCGTCGGTGTCGACGGACTGACCCTCCAGTTTCGTGCTCAGGCCACAGTCGCGATTGTCGAAACGGATGACGTGGAAGCCGGCGTCGGCGATGATCCGACAGAAATCGGCCGGCCACATGAGCAACTGCGCGGTGAAGCCCGACACCAGCAGAACGGTCGGATTCGACGCCGAGCCGAAGGTCTCGTACTCGATCTCTATTCCGGTGGCGACCCTTGTTCTTGGCATCCGCCAAGTTTCACCGACGGGCGGTCGTTGGTCAAACGCGTCGATTCCGCCGCGAGAGCGCCGGTGTCTCCCAACGGGCCTCATCGGGTGCGACCGTGCGACCGGGCGCCACAAGCTCGTCGATGCGGTCGAGAACCTCGGTCGAGAGCGAAAGATCTTCGGCGCCGAGCAGCGTCGTCAGGTGTTCCATGACGCGCGGGCCAATGATCGCGGAGGTGACACCCGGATGGTGCAACACCCACGCGAGCGCGAGGTGCGCGAGTGAAACGCCGATCGAATCGGCGATCTCGACGAGTGACTCGACGAGGTCGACCTTCTGGCTGTTCACCGGATCGGCGAGGTCGAAGCGAGCCGGTGCGCGCGCGGCGCGTCCTTCGCTGCGTTGACCCGAGTTCTTCCTGTAGGTCCCCGACAGCCAACCGCCGTTCAACGGACTCCACACGAGCGTGCCCATGTTCAACTTCTGACACGTGGGCAACAAATCGCGCTCGATCCAGCGTACGAAGATGCTGTACGGCGGCTGTTCCGTACTGAATGGAATGAGGTTGTTCTTGTCGGCAACCCACGCGGCCTCGACGAGATGCTCGGCAGGGAACGTCGAACAGCCGAAGGCACGGATCTTTCCCATGTGAACGAGGTCGTTGAGGGCCGACAACGACTCTTCTATCGGGACGTTCGGATCTGGTCGGTGCAATTGATAGAGATCGATCCAATCGGTACCGAGACGGCGAAGGCTGTCGTCACACGCCTTCATGATGTAACGGCGACTGTTGCCCCACGTGTTCGGCACGCGGTTGGTCGAGAACGGTCCGCCCTCAAGCGGGAAGTGGCATTTCGTTGCGAGCACGACACCATCTCGCTTCGCGCCCTTCAACGCTTTGCCCGTGATGACCTCGCTCTCCCCCGCGGAATACACGTCGGCCGTGTCGACGAAATTGATGCCATGGTCGATGGCGCGGTCGATGATCCGCGCACAATCGTCGTGGTCGGTGTTGCCCCAAGCACCGAACATCATGTTTCCGAGGCAGAGCGGCGACACGAGCATTCCCGTGCGGCCGAGAGGTCTGTAATCCATCCCGTCAACCTAGAAGATCCGCGAGCACGTCGGCGAGACGCCGACGAGCGCCAACGGTGCGCACACCCCACCAAAAAAGGTCACGGCCGTCGATGATCCGCACGTCGGTGATGCCGGTCAGTTCGGCGATTTCCGACACGTGGCGTTCCGCAAACGCGTAGGGCTCGGTCGGCAACAACACCACTCTGACCCCACGACGCTCTCGGATGTTCGCGAGGTCGTCGATGTCGACCTCGGGGTAGGACGTTGCGCTACCCGCGTGGGACACCCCGACGCCAACCGAGCCGAGCAGCGACGCGCCGTACGTCGAGGCGTTGATCGTCATCCATGGCCGACGCCAAATCGGCACGAACGCCATGATGCGCGGTGATGCACCGGCGCTCACTGCGGTGGTCGACTCGGCAACCGCGACCCCGACGCGTGCCGCCAACCTCCGCGTCTCGGACTCGGCGGACTCGACCGAGGTGACGTGAAGATCGAGCACCTGAATGCCCCGGCGCGTCAGTTCTTCGGCGTCGTCACGCCGATTTTCCTCGCGGTCGACAACGACCAGATCGGGGGACAACTTCTCGATTGCGTCGATGTCGGGGTCTTTGGTACCGCCGACGTGGCGAAGCGACGGCTGTTCACAGAATCTCGTGCACGCCGCGGGTTCGACACCCCAGGCAAGCAACGACTCAGTGACGCTGGGAACAAGACTGACGACGCGCACGCTTTTCGTGTCCTTCGAACCGTCGAGATTCAGCCGCCGAGGAGGCGACGCTTCTCGCGGTCGAACTCTTCGCGCGTGAGACTGCCGCGCTGCAACAGGCCCTCGAGCTTCTCGAGTTGGGTCGCAACGTCGTCACGACCACCCTGGACGTACCCTGCCCTCAGATCGATCCGTCGCTGCACGTGATTCAGCAGGATCTTCTTCACATCCTGGGGGCGCTTGATGTCGGTGAACCGCTGTTGGCCATCTTGACCACCGGACTCGATGAGAAGATCACCCGCTCCCAGAATTCGCTCGACGATCGTCTGGTTGAAGTTGACATTGTTCACGCGCTCGAGGGGAATCTCGACGCCCTTCTTCGAAATCAGACCTTCCTGGTAGATGACGCGAGCATTCGTGATGGCGAAGTTCGTGAACCGCCACTGGAGGTACTCCCAGCCGACCCACACGAGCGTCAACGCCACGACGACAGCCAAGCCCTTCGGTAGCCATTCCATGAATCCCCCGTCGATCTGCGACGCGCCGAGATACCACGCGACAATCGCAGCCACGGCCGCACCGCCGGACTGGGCGAAGTACCACCAATGAGGGTGGATGTCGAGAATGAATTCCTCGTTTTCGTTGAGATGCTTGGGCGACAGCGGCATGACTCCACCTTATTACTAGCGTGACGGCCATGACCGCGGCCTCTCTCCTTTTGGCACTCGATGCCGAGCAGCGCGCCGCCGTCACTGCGCCGGCCGATGCGGTCATCGTTCTCGCAGGTGCCGGGTCGGGAAAGACAACCGTCCTCACCCGTCGCATCGCCCACCGCGTGGAAGAGGCAACCGCCGATGCCGAGCACACGCTGGCAATCACCTTCACCCGAGAAGCGGCGGCGCAATTGAAGATGCGCTCTCCACGAGGTATTCACACCGGCACCTTCCATGCGGTTGCCTTCGCGCTACTTCGGCAACGCCTCACCGATCTCAATCGTGCGGTACCGACGATCCTCACCAACCGGCACGGCATGATGAGAGAAGCGATGCAACCGCTTCGTTTGGGTGTGCCCGTTCACGAAGCGCTTACGGAATACGAGTGGATGCAGGCGCGGGCACTCTCGCCCAATGATTACCCCGACGCTGCCAATGCGGCGAAGCGAAGCGTGAAGTCACCTGACACGCTGGTTCGACTGTTCTCCGAATACGAACGGCTGAAGAAATTCCGTGGAGTACTCGACATCGGTGACCTGCTCGTCCGCGCGACCGAGGAGATCAGAGGCTCTGTCGACTATGCAGGGGCCGTCCACTGGCGCTATCGACATCTCCTCGTCGACGAAGCGCAGGACATGAATCCGCAGCAATTCGCCTTCTTCGAGGCATTGCGCGGCGGCCGACGTGACGTCTTCATCGTTGGCGACCCGCTGCAAGCGATCTACGGATGGAACGGCGCCGACCCGAAACTGTTCGACGCGTTGCCAAAGACGCTCGGCGGCGCCACCGTCGTGCACCTGCGCAACAACTATCGGTGTTCACCGGTCGTGGTCGATGCGGGTTTGCACGTACTGCGTTCGAACGGCATCACGGCCGACGCCACTTCGGTAAAGCTCGACGGCGAAGCGATTTCGATCACCGCTTTCGACGACGACGAAGCCGAAGCGCAAGGTATCGCCACTTTGATGATGACATCACGGCGCGGTGTTCGTCGCTGGGCAGACGTGGCGGTGCTGGTACGTACGCGAGCACAGCGCGACCTCGTCGTGGCGGCTTTCGACAAGGCAGGTATCCCCGTGTCGGCCACTGCGGCCTCGGCTGCGGTGGCACCACTTCTGCAGGAAGTTGCGGCACTGACCAACCGCTACGCACTCGCAGACTGGGCACTGGAGCTGCGCGTCGCTTCCGAGAAGGACTCTCCCGAAAGGGAACTCGCGGGACTCGTCGAGGAGTTCCTGTCGGCACACCCCGTCGGTGCAGCCAACGGCAACATGTTCATGACGTGGTTCAACACCTCGGCTCCACGAACCTCCGGTGACGACGGCGTCGAGGTCCTGACGTTCCACTCGGCCAAGGGCCGCGAATGGCACACGGTCGTCATTGCCGGCGCCGAGAAAGGCCTCTTGCCACACTCGTCGGCGAAGACTCCGGCCCAACGTGCCGAGGAAGTGAGACTCGCCTACGTCGCGATCACGCGCGCGGCCGAGCGATTGTTGATCACGTGGTCCAGGCGACGCGGAACACGCAGCGCTGCGATGTCACCTTTTTTCACCGACCTCCCCTTGGGTGAAACCACGCGCGCGGAGATGCCAACCAACCTGCGAGACTTTGCACACTCCGGCCACACAGAGACACCCCTCGGAGCTCTTCGTGAATGGCGCCGCGATCGCGCCCGACGACTGCGCACCACCGAGTCCGCCGTCTGCGCAGACGCGCTGCTGCAACGCATCGCCGAACGATGCCCCACCTCGACAGAAGATTTGGCCGAGATCGTCGGACCAATGACCGCAGCAACTCTGGCAACGGAGGTTTTAGCGGCTCTCGCCGGCTTCGCCGGTCCTGATCCGCAATAAGCGCGCGAACACTTCCTTGTTCATCGAGATGAACAGACCCTCTGATTCGGCGCACAAAGTGTCTCCGGCCATCAGGGTGGCGTGTGTATAGATCTTGCGACCCTCGACTTTGACCACGCGTCCGGTGATGACCAGTTCCACATGCAGCGGTGTCGGCGCTTTGTAGCGCACGACAAGTTCACCTGTCATACCCGGTTCGCCGGTGAGTGACTGTGTTTGACCGAGAACCTCGTCGAATGCAGCTGCCACGAAGCCACCGTGCACGCACCCGGGCGGACCCTCGTAAGCGAGGCCGTAGGTGACGCGACCCGTCACCGACGCCTCGACACCGCGATCAGGGTCGGCGTGCTGGATGTACATCCGCATGGGCGCGGCGAGCGGGTTCATGCTGCCGCTGATCGGGCTGCGGTCGAGAAAAGACGTCCGGCCCTGCACACCCGATACATGGTCGGCCATGCCGGCAAGTGACCCGTACGACTCGGTGCTCACCTTGTCGTTCAGGTGTTCGGCGATCGATCGAATCTGCTCGGTTGCGTCGCGGAGGTGTGCGACATCCGCCGCGCCGCGCACGCTGAGATCGTGAAATGCGCGAACCGCATCCGCGAGGCGGTCACGGGCAACGTCGACCTCGGTCTTCTCGCTCTCGCGCTCGTGGAAGCCGCGAAACATTCGCTCTGAGTGGTCGGCCACGGAGAAATCCTACGCACCGAGCATCATCATCACGGGTGCGTGGTCACTCGGCTGCTCGCCCTTGCGGGCATTGCGATCGATACCGCACCACGTCGTACGCGAGGCAACGGGTGCGGTTGCGTACATGAGATCGATGCGCATGCCGCGACCCTGATGGAAGTCTCCCCCGCGATAATCCCACCACGAGAACAACTTCGCATCCTCGTAGTGATCGCGGAACACGTCGCGCAACCCCCACGCTTCGAGTGCGGCGAGCGATTCACGCTCGGCCCGACTGACGTGTGTTTGACCCTCGAGTTTCGCGGCGTCCCACACGTCGCGGTCGTCGGGCGCGATGTTGTAGTCACCCGCAATGACGAGGTTTTCGTCGGGTTGCGAGACCGCGGCAGCGTGGTCGCGCAGTTGGGCCATCCAGCGCAGTTTGTACTTGTAATGGTCGTGGTCGAGCGCCCTACCGTTCGGAACGTAGACCGATACGACGGTCACGCCTCCGCAGTCTGCGGTGATGATACGAGATTCGGTGTCGGGCTCACCGGTTGCGAAATTCGCCCGCGCGTTGTCGAGGCCGACGCGAGACAGGATTGCGACTCCGTTCCACTGACCCTGACCGAAGTGTGCCGAGTCGTAACCCATTTCCTTGAACGTCAGCGCGGGAAACGCGGCATCGGTCATCTTCGTTTCCTGCATGCACACGACGTCGGGTTGGACTTCGGCCAACCATTCGGTGACGCGCGGAAGTCGCGCCTTCAGCGAGTTCACGTTCCATGTGACGATGAGCATGCGGCGGAACTACTTCTTCGAGGCGGCTTTCTTTGCCGCCTTCTTCGCAGGGGCGGCCTTCTTGGCTGCGACCTTCTTCGCCGGCGCGACTTTCCCGGCTACGGCCTTCTTTGCAGTCACGATCTTCTTTGCTTCGGTCTTCGTTGCTTCGGCCTTCTTCACCGGCACGGCCTTCTTTGCAGCCACGATCTTCTTTGCGGTCACGGTCTTCTTTGCCGCCGAGACTTTCTTCGCCACCGTCTTCGACTGCTTCTTCGCGGTCACCGTGGCCGGGTCGCCGGCCTTGACCGGCACCGCCACCTTCACTGCCTCGACCACGCCCACTTCGACACTGCGCCGGGAAGGGGTGTAACCCGCGATCACCAGTTGCACGACTTGACCCAGCTTCAGCGCATCGCGCGCGCTGCGAGGCGGTGGACTGCCCAAGAGCCGTAACGGCGCATAGGCCTTGATGCCGTCGACGCTGACGTATGCACCATGGGCACTGTAAGAATCGACGAGGCACTTGACCTTGCTTCCGACGGGATGCTTCTCGACAAATGCCAGGAACGGCAACACGTCGTTGACCGCACGAGAATCCGTCGTCGGCTGCGGGGCCGCCGCGGTGGACTTCGGCTTCGTGGGCTGTACGCGCGCACCAGGCGGCGGAGCCTTCGGCACGGGCATCGGTGCGCTCGCCTCTTTGCTTGCCTTCTTCGGCGTGGCGACGGCGCCTCGCTTCGACGCATCGTGGGCACGCATCGCGCGCTTGCTCTTTTCGCCGCGGACGGGCGTCCGTTCGACGAAGATCCAGCCGACATGCGGCACGGGCTTGCCACCCAACAAGCGTCCCTGTTCGAAGAGCCACGGATACTGACCGTGGAACTCTTGGTAACTGTCATTCGAGAGGATCGAGGCCTTCACCTTGTCGGCGATCGCAAGCACGAAGGCGTCACCCCGGCCGATTGCACCCGCCGGAGGGGTGACGAGTTCGTTGTTGTCGACGGCGGCGTCGAACTCGGCAACTTCTTTCTTGTCGATGCGGTGACCGAAACTCGCATCGACGACGACGGTCACCTTCGTCTCCGGGAACTCGTGCAGGAAGGCGAGAACCGCCTCGTTGAGTTGCTTCAGACTCGGCGCGCTGCGCCCTTCGGTGGCGATGTTCGAGCCGTCGACCACCACATGCTTGGGGCTCTTCGGGGCAGGCATAAGGGCCAGTCAAGCAGCCAGCGGGGTGGCCTCGGCGGATCCCGACGTAGCATCGGGTCGGAAGTTTCGGGTATCGGCCCGAAGCCCGAGATCAGTCAAATCCGAGGGGGAAATCCACGTGCCGAATGCCCGCTTTCGCGCTGTTTTCTGGGACTTCGGGGGAGTCATCCTGGAGAGCCCCTTCGACGCCTTTGCCCGCTATGAGTCTGCGCGGGGCTTACCTGCGGGCTTTCTACGGCAGGTCAACGCCACGAATCCCGACACGAACGCCTGGGCCCTACTCGAACGCAATGAGGTGACGCCGGCGGCTTTCAACGCCCTCTTTGCCGACGAAAGTGAACGTCTCGGCCACCGCGTGCCGGGTGCCGACGTTCTCGGGCTCCTCGCCGGCGAGATCCGACCGCCCATGGTCGTTGCGCTCGATCGCGTGAAGGCCGCCGGGTTCAAGATGGCGTGCCTGACGAACAACGTCGTGGGTGGTGACAAGACGACGCCGGCGCGCGCGGCTGCGGTCAACGAGGTCATGGCCCGCTTCGATGCCGTGGTCGAGAGCAGCAAGGTCGGTTGTCGCAAACCCGAAGCGCGGTTCTACGAGATCGCGTGCGAACTCGTGGGCGTCACCCCGCATGAATGCGTCTTTCTCGACGACCTCGGCATCAACCTGAAGCCCGCGGCAGCACTGGGAATGCACACCATCAAGGTCGTCGACCCCGCAGAAGCACTTCGCAAACTCAGCGACGCGATCGACGTCGACCTGAACTGACCCTCAACCCTTGGAATTTCCTCGGAGTGTCACCAGGGGTTGAGGGCTTCGTCCATCAGATCGGCGAGTTCTTGTTGGTGAATCACCATCGAGCCGGTGGCAGGGCTTCCCGATTCGACACGGGCGACGTGGCGAAGGTCGTAGCCGCGCTCTTTCAAGCGCCAGATGCGATGCTCGACCCAATGCCATGCACCCATGTTCTCGGGCTCTTCTTGTAGCCACACGAGTTCCTCGGCGTTCGGGTACTTCTCGATCTCGGCGACCAACTGTTCGAGTGGGAACGGATACAACTGCTCGACCCGCACGACCGCTGCGGCAACGCCGCGCTTGGTCCGCTCGTTCATTGCATCCCACGCAACCTTGCCGCTGCACATGATGACGCGCTTGACCTGATCGGCCGGCGGTGCGGCAGGGTCGCCCAGCACCTCCTCGAAACTGCCGCGCGTGAAGTCGTCGATCTTCGAACGACTCTCCTTCATTCGCAGCGGTTGCTTCGGCGTGAAGATGACGAGGGGCTTGCGCATGTCGCGGCGCACCTGACGACGCAACACGTGGAAGTACTGCGCCGCGGTGGTGCAGTTGACGACCTGGATGTTGTCCTCGGCGCAGGCCTGCAGGAACCGCTCGATACGCGCCGACGAGTGTTCGGGACCCTGGCCCTCGTAGCCGTGCGGCAGCAGCATCACCAGTCCGTTCTGCTGGCCCCACTTGTCTTCGGCGGCCACCAAGTACTGGTCGATGATGATCTGGGCACCATTGACGAAGTCGCCGAACTGCGCCTCCCACATCACCAATGCGGCCGGGTTCGTGTGCGCATAGCCGTACTCGAAGCCGAGTGCCGCATATTCCGACAAAAGCGAGTCGTACACCCAGAAGTTCGCGCCCGTCGACGCCAAATCTGCGAGGGGCACCCAGTTCCGCTCGTTCTCGTAGTCGATGAGCGCAGCGTGGCGCTGGCTGAACGTGCCGCGCCGGGAGTCCTCGCCCGCGAGGCGGACGCTGGTGCCCTCGACGAGAAGCGACCCGATGGCAAATGCTTCACCGAGTGCCCATTCGACTTCGCCTTCTTCGCGGTACAGCTTTTCGCGCGTCTCGAACTGCTTGGCGAGTTTCGGATGCGGAGTGAACCCTTCGGGATAGTCGGTGAGTTTGGCGAAGATCCGATCGATCACCGCGCGGTCGACTCCGGTTTCGGCGTGAGCAACGACTCCCACTGGCGCGGGCGGTCGCGCGGCTTTGATGGGTGCCGGAGCATGTGCACGTGTTTCGTCGAGTGCAGCCTGCAATTTGCTCTGGTAGTCGGCGAGATGTTGTTCGGCCTGCTCGAGTGTGATGTCGCCGCGCTTCACCAACGTCTCGACGTACTGCTTGCGTACGCTGCGGTGTTCGGCGATCTTCTTGTACATCAGTGGCTGGGTGTAACTGGGGTCGTCACCTTCGTTGTGGCCGTGACGGCGATACGCGATGAGGTCGATGACGACGTCTTTGTGGAACGCCTGCCGGTAGTCGTAAGCAAGTCGCGCAACACGGATGCACGCCTCGGCGTCGTCGCCGTTCACGTGGAAGATGGGGGCCTGCACCGTCTTTGCGACGTCAGAGCTGTACGGCGAGGAACGCGAGAATTGTGGCGCGGTGGTGAAGCCGATCTGGTTGTTGATGATGAGGTGGATCGTGCCACCCACGCGGTAGCCGCTGATGTCGCTCATTGCGAGACATTCGGCAACGACACCCTGTCCCGCGAAGGCCGCGTCACCGTGGATCAACAGAGGCAACACGCTGAACGCGAGCGGCGGGGTGATGCCGTCTTGTGCGGCGCGCACCATGCCGAGCACGATCGGGTCGACGGTCTCGAGGTGGCTGGGGTTTGCGGCCAGTTCGACCTCGATCGTGTCGCCGTCGACGGAGGTGAACTTTCCGTGGGCCCCGAGGTGGTACTTCACGTCGCCCGAGCCCTGCACCGAGTTCGGATTGATGTGACCCTCGAACTCCTTGAAGATCTGGTCGTAGCTCTTGCCGACGATGTTTGCCAACACGTTGAGTCGACCACGGTGAGCCATGCCGATGACCGAACCGTCGAGATGATCGGCTGCCGCAGCGGAAAGGATCGTGTCGATGATCGGAATCGCAGCCTCGGAACCGTCGAGACCGAACCGCTTGGTGCCGACGTACTTCGTGGCCAGGAACTTCTCGAACGCTTCGGCCGCATTGAGGCGTTCCATCAGACGGTTCTTCTGCGATGAAGTGGGCCGGAAGGCCACACCCTCGAGACGTTCTTGGAACCACCGCTGTTCAGCGGTGTTCTGGATGTGCATGTACTCGACGCCGATCGTGCCGCAGTACGCATCGCGCAACACGGCGAGGATGTCACCGAGTTCTTGCTTCGCGCGACCGCCGAGCCCACCGGTGAGGAATTCGCGCTCGAGATCCCAAATCGACAACCCGTACGTCTCGGGGTCGAGTTCGGCCGGCAAGGTGGGTTCTTTCCAACGCAACGGGTCGAGGTCGGCCATGAGATGTCCGCGGACGCGGTGCGCCCGGATGAGGTTGGCAACCTGCAACTGCTTGTGCAGTCGCTGTTCTTCGTCGTCGGAGACGTTGCTGTCGTGGCGCCAACGCTCGGCCTTGTACGGCACTCCGAGACTGGCGAAGATGGAGTCGTAAAAGCCGTGCTCGCCGACGAGCAGTTCATGCACGCGCTTCAGGAACATGCCACTCTCGGCGCCTTGGATGATGCGGTGGTCGTACGTGCTGGTGACCGTCACCACCTTCGAGACGCCCAACTTCGACAAGGCCTTTTCGTCGGCGCCCTGGAACTCGGCCGGATAGTCGATGGATCCGACACCAACGATGACGCCCTGTCCGGGCATCAGGCGCGGTACCGACTGGACCGTGCCGATGGTGCCGGGGTTCGTGAGCGTGATCGTCGCTCCCTGGAAGTCGGTGACGGCGAGCTTGTTGGTCTTCACCTTGCGGATGAGTTCTTCGTACGCATTCAGGAACTCCGCGAAGCCGAGAGCGCCGGCGTTGCGGAGAACGGGCACCACGAGGGTTCGCGAACCATCGGCTTTCGCGACGTCGACCGCGAGACCCATGTTCAGTTCGCCGTTGCGCACGATCTGCGGATTGCCCGCCTCGTCGACGGTGAACGAATTGTTCATGGCCGGCACCGCGTCGGCTATCGCGCGAACGATCGCGAAGCCGATGAGATGCGTGAAGGACACCTTGCCCATGCCGCCACGCGTCATGTACGCGTTGATCGCCTTGCGGTTCACCTCGAGCAAGCGTGCGGGAACGTTGCGGAAACTCGTTGCGGTCGGCACCGTGAGACTGCGTTCCATGTTGGCGACGATCGCCGCACCGGCTCCACGGATCGGCTCGCCGGCGACACCCGACGCGGGGGCCGCGGCCTTTGGTGCGCCGTTCGCGGCGCCATTCGCGCCGATCGACGCCGTCGTGCCATTGGTCACCGTGCTGGGCGGTGCGGCGACGACACCGGGAACCGAACCTGCGTGACCGGGTGTGTAGTCGCTGAAGAACTCGCGCCACGTGTCGGCGACGGAGGTCGGATCGATGCGGTATTGCTCGTACATCTCGTCCACGAGCCAGGAGTTCGTACCGAAGGTGTCCGACGCGGAAGGGGGCGTAGTCGTCATCAAGGAAAATCGTACTCTCCGGCCTCGTTCCGAGTCGCCTACTCACGTCATAAAACGACGCCTGACAGGCCCGACTTGTACGCTTTTCGCATGGCCTCCCACAAGTTGTTTCGTAGCCGTCTCGCCATCGTCGCCCTTGTCGCGACCACCGCTCTCGCCGCGTGCGGCGGCGGCGATTCCGCTCCCGCCGACACGTTGCCGACTGGTGTCGGCCTCACCGTCACCGCCATTCCGTCGATTCGCTGGGATGCCGCCGACTACACGGCAG
>DAINNS010000002.1:0-23552 GCA_036735765.1 Ilumatobacteraceae bacterium
CTTGATTCGTCCGTGGATACGACGCCAGGTCGGCAGGGTCGTTGAACTGAAGGGGATTCACGAAAATTGAGGCGACGACGAAGCAGCCCTCCGCACGGGCCCGATAAAGCAACGACGCATGGCCCTCGTGCAGAGCCCCCATGGTCGGAACGAAAGCGACGAGCCGACCTGACATCCTCGCCGCTTTGATCGTGTCACGAAGTTCGACGATCGTGGTGACCGTGCGCAAAGCGGCTACCGGCCCTATTCGAACGAATGGGCGTTGTCGGGCCAGGTACCGCCGCGAACCTCGTCGACGTACTGGCGACAGGCAGTGGTACTCGATTCACGAAGGTCCACGAACTTCTTGGTGAACGAAAGTTCGCGGGTCGAAAGCCCGAGGACGTCGTGCAGGACGAGAACCTGGCCATCACACTGGGGACCCGCGCCGATCCCGATCGTCGGAATCGACAGTTTCGAGGTGATCTCCGCGGCCAACGGAGCCGGAATGCCTTCGAGAACAACTGCGAACGCACCCGCTTGTTCGACTGCGTGGGCGTCTTCGAGAAGACGCTGGCGTCCACCGGCCTCGTAGCCGTCGCGGCGTCCTTGAACCTTGTGGCCGCCCATTCGGTGCACGCTCTGTGGGGTGAGACCGATGTGCCCCATCACGGGAATGTCGGAATCGGCGATTGCCCGAATCGAATCCGCGACAGTGAGTCCGCCCTCGAGTTTCACGGCCTGTGCTCCGGCCTTGATCAGGCGCACTGAGTTCGCAACCGCTTGGCTTGCACCGACCTGGTAACTGCCGAATGGCAGGTCGCCGACGACGAGAGCCTTCGGAGCCGCGCGCCGCACGAGCCGCACGTGGTACTCCATCTCTTCCATCGTGACCGGAATCGTGTTCGCTTCGCCTTGAACCGTTGTCGCCACGGAATCGCCGACCAGGATGACGTCCACCCCTGCCGCATCGACGATCGACGCGAAGGTGGCGTCGTAGGCGGTGATCATCGCAATCTTGTCGCCACGTGACTTCATCTCTGCGAGAAGCGGAGCCGTGACGGCCTTGCGGGGGGATGTGCTCATCGGTGGGGTGACCTCGGGTGCGACGCTGAACCAGTCGAACGCTACTGCCAGAGTGGGGCGTCGACCCTCCACGAGACGGGTGTTCCCCATGAATCCTGGAAGGTCACTTCATGGGCCGGCTGGCGCTTGGCGACGCCCCAACGTCCGGTGGGGTACCCGAGGGTGACCATTGCCATCGGCACCCATTCACCCGGCGCGGGAGCTCCCAGAATGTCGAGAACCTGTTGCGTGTGCTTCTTGAAGAGGAGGGTCGTCAAGGCCGAGCCGATGCCTTCGGCTGTCGCGGCCAGTTGGAGGCTCCACAGAGCGGGGTAGATCGAGCTTTCGCCGTTCGGCTTGCCCCAAGCGAAGACGATGAGAGGCACCTTGTCGAGATTGTCGGCGAGCCACTCGGCGCTCGCGTTCGTCTTCTTGGCCTGAATGACTTCGGGGTCGTTCGGGTCGCCGTTCTGGATCAGATCCATGACGGCCTTGTACTGGGTCGCATTCAATTCCGTGAGACCCTCACGGTAGAGGCGCTGGAGTTGGGCCTTCTTTCCCGGATCCGTCAAGAGAAGGAACCGCCATTTCTGTTGGTTGCCCCCCGATGGTGCGCGGATCGCGGCATCGAGCAACTTCATGACGACGTCCTCGGGAATCGCGTCGGGCTTGACCCTTCGCATGGCCCGCGTCGTGTAGAGGGCGTTGTAGAGATCCATGGGGGTCCGTTTCTTGTCAGTCTTTCGAGATGGTTCCGGCACCAATCGCGCGCGCCAGATCAAAGATAGCCATGCTGCCGGTTTGCCAGCGAACGGTCAGCATGCACTTCGAGATTCTCCACGCGCCGTCGTCGAACACGATTTCATTCGTGTAGTGACCACCGAGCTCACAGAAGTTCTCCGCCCCCGGATGACCCAGCCTTTCCATTGTCGCTTCGGAAAACCAATGCTGGGCTCTCAACTCGGTGACACATATCGCGCGCTGATCGCCCACCATCGTCACCATCTGGTTCGACATCTGGTGTTGTGTGGCATCGAAGGAACCGTTGGTGCGTCGCACGTTGTCGACCCAGACATCGCGGCGCAGGGAAGCGGCGGGCTTGCCGCTGAAACTGGAGAAGTCGAAGTCGCACGGATCGGTGAAGCACTCGGCGTACAACCCCCAATCCCGCCTGTCGATTCCGGCCGCGTACCGATGGCCGACATCGATGATGGCTCGGACCAACGTCTCCGACGTCGTCATGATGCACCCTTCTTCTGAGTGGACAACCAGCTGACAGCGTTGCCGATGATTCTTCGGTACCACGGATTGTCGAACGACTCAGGGCCTTCCCCGGGTTGCAGATAGACGATGCGTGACTCGCCGACGACGTGCGTCCAAGCCACGGCATCCGATGCGGCAACATGCGACCACTGCGGGTTGGTTTCGCGACGCACCGCGGCGTACGCCGAGGCGTGGTGATGTGCATCGCGCGGAGCGTCTGTGCGGATCAGGACCTCGACCTCGTCATCGAAAACGGGGCACTGGTATGTCTCGTCGACGAGATCGAACGTTGCCGGCAGGCCTTGGCAAACAGGGTGTGAGGAGTTCTCTACGGTGAAGCGCTGCGTGACGTTCATCGCGTAGCCGGAGTCGGGATACGCCACTCCTCGAAGTGTCGCCGGGGCATAGTGAAAACGACCCTTCAGGATCTCTGCAAAGCCTTCCCACGTCGGCCACGAGGCGATCGAGTGATGCAATGCGAGGATCGGTAAGCCCTTGGACGTGAGGGTTGCCCACGATTCGGCGAGCTCGCTGGGTGGCGAAACAAATTCGGGGCTCGCACCTCGATTGAACTTGATGCCGGGCATGTCGTACAGGGCCAATACGTCGTACTCGGCGAGCAACGTGGCCGCTCCTGATGCGGTGAAGAATCGCCCGGCCTCTGGCCAAGAGCACAGGGACACGTCGGCATCGAGCGAGTCGAGCATTCGGCGCAGCGACGGCTCGTCGAATGGATGACCACCCACCAACCACGCAACGCGAGGACGAAGATGAGGACGAGAATTCAGCCGATCCGCCACGGTTGCCACAGTACCCATTCATGAATCGGGCCGACGAGCGTTAGATTCCGTCTCGTGGGCGTGTGGTCGACTGGGGCAGGGCGCGCTGCTCGCCGTTGGTTCAACTTCCAGGTTGCAAAGGCAATCGAGAGTGCCGACAACTGGGTTCACCTGCACGGCGCAATCGGTCCCGACTCGCCACGTGGACTCCGGTTCGCGTCGTTCGGTGAGGGCAGCATCATCTGTCATCCGTTCACGACGATTTTCAACGAGCGTTACATCTCGATCGGTCGCGAGACCATGATCGGCCCGCACGTCGCCCTGTCGGCAGGGATGGTTCCGGGGCAGGAATGCCTCACGTCACCCGTCGTTCGCATCGGCGATCGATGCCTGATCGGCAGAGGCAGCGGCATCGTCGGACACCTGGCGATCGACATCGGTAACGATGTCTGGACGGGCCACCACGTCTACATCACCGACCAGAACCACGGCTACGAAAACCCCGACCTGCCGATCTCGTTGCAGTCGCAGCCCGAGTCACCCGTGATCATCGGAGACGGGAGCTGGCTCGGACACGGCACGGTGGTGCTTCCCGGGGCGCGAATCGGGCGGCATGTCGCTGTCGGAGCCAACTCGGTGGTCACGGGCGAACTCCCCGATCATTGCGTTGCCGTCGGAGCACCCGCGAGGGTGATCAAGCGCTGGACCAAAGAGCACGGTTGGAGCCGCGTCGACCCCTGACTTCAGACCGACAAATCGATCGGAGCTCCGCACGATTTCATCAGGTTGTCGGCAGCGAAGGTCGAGATCTTCTCGGAGATGGGGATCCCTTCGACCTTGGTTTCTGAAAATGGCTCGTTGATGCCGGCGCGCAGATCTTCGGCGTACGAACGGCGGTCAGCGATGTACGTGCGGTAGTCCGCCAACCACAACGGCACGATGGCGCGGCCCTTTTCGTCGGCGACGGAACGCGCAGCGATGTCGTCAACCGCTCGTTCGATAGTGTCGGTCGCTTTGTCCACGATCGCGGCTCTCTCGCGCAGGGCCTCGGGTCCAACTTCGTTGACTTTGCGCATGTCGACCAGTGCGAGCCTCTCTTCCTTCGCAGTGGCGCATCTCGCCTCGGCGTACTCCTGCCATGACGTGTCGCCGATGCGATTCACCGACTCCTTGCTCGCGAAACCGAAGGCGTAAACCCACATGGCTGCGATGCCGACACACACCACGAGCAGGATCGGTCGCACCATTCGCTGGAGGACCTTCATGCCGCACCCGACGCTTGCCCGGATGCGGCCGGACGGTAGGAGACGATGAGATGCATGGCAGCGCCGAGGAGGCCGAGCGTCAGGCCGGTGAGGAAACCCCAGGTCCCTCCGTAGTCGATACCGAGGGCGTTGTCGCAGCTGATGCGTCCGCCTCCGATACCTGCGATTGCGACCGCCATGACGCCCAGCATCGCGCAGTACTCCCATCCCTGGCCCTCGTTGAAGATGAAGAAGCCACTTCGGCGGTGCGCAACGACGATCGCGACGATCATCGTTGCAATCACTGCGCCGGCCGCAGAAGGAACGAACAGACCGGCCACGAGCAACAGCCCCGCACCCATCTCGGTGAAGGCAGCCATCACCGCTTGGATCTTTGCGTGTCTCATGCCGATCGAGGCGAACCAGGCCCCTGTGCCAGCGCGTGACGCGGGCGAGCGCCACTTGTTCGCACCGTGCAAGAAGATGCACACACCCAATCCGACTCGCAGGACCAGGCTTGCGACGTCGAGACGATTCATGCTTCGAACGCTAGACGCACTTCAACTGGTAGAACAATTGTGTGTCGGAATTCCTCTCGCTAGTGGCGCGCATCACGAGGGGACACCGCAGGAGTTTCGCAATCGCCGTCGCTGGGGCCTCCACATACGCGATCTGCACGGTGCTGTCGGCTTATGCCGTGCGTCGAGTCATCGACGATGCAATCTCACCACGATTCAACGATGGAAGCGTCGGAACTCGGTCTGTTCTTGTGGCAATGGTCCTGATCGTGGGCATCGGCCTGGTCCGGGCCGGTGGCGTGGTGACTCGCAGGAGTTTTGCCGGGATCACGGAATGGCGCGCCGCGGGGACGATTGCAGGGACGGTCATCGAAAGGATCGTTCGCCAGCCGGTGTGGTGGCTGAAGGGTCGAACGACGGGCGATGTCATCTCGCGCATGACGGTCGATGCAGAGGCCGCCGTCGCGATGCTCGCCCCGTTGCCCTTCGCTTCATCCGTCGTCGTCCTGCTCGCCTTCGCAGCGGTAGCGATGCTCCTGTCCGATCCGGTTCTCGGAACAATCGGACTCGTCGTCGTGCCGGTTCTCGCGTGGGTGAATCTGCGTTACCAGAGGCGTGTCGATGCTTTGTTCATCGAAGCCCAGGACCATTTGGGAGACCTCTCGTCGGCTGTGCACGAAAGTTTCGATGCCGTCACCGTGGTGAAGGCTTTCGGTGCCGAGGAACGAGAGGCACGTCGGCTCTCCCGCGTTGCCGAGCGCCTTCGCGATGCACGGATCGAGACTGTTCGCTACCGCTCACGCTTCGAGTCGCTTCTCGACCTGGTTCCCTCCATCGCGATCGTGCTTCTTCTGCTGGCAGGTTCCTGGCGGGTCGGTGAGGGTCGGATGACCGTGGGGGAGTTGGGGAGCTTCGTCTATCTCTTCACATTGCTCTCGTTTCCTTTGAGAATCATCGGATACGCGTTGAGTGAATTACCCCACTCGCGCGCAGGACTCGCTCATGTCGACGAGTTCCTTGCTGATCCCGTACGCACAGCGGTCCGACCCGAACGCGCGGCTTTCGTCGGTGTGGAGATTCGCAATCTCGTCGTGACGCATCCGGGACAGCCGGGCCCGACGCTGAGGATCGAGCGTCTCGACGTGGAATCGGGTACCGCCGTGGCAATCGTCGGCGAGACGGGGTCGGGCAAGTCGACCCTCGTGGGTGCGCTCTCGGGAATCGTTGCGTTCGATGGGTCCGTGCGTGTCGGCTTGCGGGGCGTTGCGCCGGTGTTCCAGGAGACCTTCCTCTTTGCAGCGTCACTTCGCGAGAATCTTCTTTTTGGTTCCGATCGAGACGACGCAGCCATTCGGAATGCACTTCGGACATCGGCGGCCGACGAATTCGTTGAGGATCTACCAGAGGGTCTCGACACGATTCTCGGCGAGCGCGGTGTCGGTTTGAGCGGAGGCCAACGTCAG
Organism: Ilumatobacteraceae bacterium; assembly: GCA_036735765.1. GTDB lineage: Bacteria > Actinomycetota > Acidimicrobiia > Acidimicrobiales > Ilumatobacteraceae > F1-20-MAGs119. The sequence goes on from DAINNS010000002.1 coordinate 6,312, forward strand.
AGAATCGCGCTTGCTCGTGCGTTGCTGGCCGAACGCGATGTCCTCGTCCTCGACGACACGACGTCGGCTCTCGACCCCGAGACCGAGGCAATCCTCATCCAAAACCTCTTGCGTGACGCGAGAGACCAAACGCTCGTCGTCGTGGCGTCACGCCCATCGACGGTCGCAATGATCGGAAGGGTCGTGTATTTGGCCGATGGCGTGGTGGTCGACAGCGGCTCGCACGACGAACTTCTCGAGCGCAGTCCCCGCTACGCGGAGTTGATGGAGTCATACGAAAGCGATCGCCGTGATCGCTGAACGTTCGAGCGGTGCGATCAGCATCATCAGCAGGGGCCTGGCATTCAGTCCCGCACTTCGGCGCGGGTTGGGAACAACGATCGTGCTCGCCTTGTTGGGCACCGGAACACGCGTTGCCGTTCCCGTCCTCGTTCAACAAGTGATCGACCGAGGTCTCTCGCACGGATCCGATGGTGGCGTCGACTACGGACTCGTCGTTCTGCTTTGCGTCGCCTGCGCGGCCGTTGTCGCCGTTTCGGCGTGGTGCCTGCGTACGGCCATCCGTCGACTCGGGATGCGTAGCGAGGAGGCCCTCTACGGACTTCGCGTCAAATTGTTCGAGCACATCCACGGTCTTTCGATTGCGTACCACAATGAAGAGAAGAAAGGTGCGCTCGTGGCAAGGGTGACGAGCGACATCGAGACCCTCGGGCAGTTCTTTTCATGGGGCGCCCTCGCCTGGCTTCTCGACGGAACGCTGATGTTCGTGATCGCAATGATCATGCTTTCTTACGACTGGTTGCTCGCAATCGTTGCTTTCATCGTCGCCGCGCCATTGATGTACGGCTTCAGGCGCGTGCAGCTGCGTCTCGTGAATTCCTACAGCAAGGCGCGGGAGGCAAACAGTGCCTACTTCTCCGAGGCGGCCGAATTCGTCAATGGTGCCGACGTTCTTGTTGCCTACGACCAACGCGATGCCTACGCGGAACGCCTCTCCACGACGATGAAGTCACGGTACCGCGCGCAAATTCGCGCGGGAGTCCTTGGAGCCTTGCTCTTTCCCATCGGCGAGCTTTTCTCCGTGTTGACCGTCGTGGCCGTTTCCGTCACGGCAATCGTCCGCGGCCCCGAAGCCGGTCTCAGCCTCGGTGCCGTCGTGGGTTTCATCTTTCTGACGTATCGATTTCTCGAACCAATCGCAGAATTCACCGAGATAATCGACAACACCCAGGCGGCCGTTGCCGGATTGTCACGAATCCTGGAGATCCTCGACACTCCGATCGGCCCGCCGGAGCCACTGGTGGCTCGTCCTCTCCCGAAAGGAAACCTCGACGTCCGCTTTTCCCGGGTTTGGTTCGCTTACCAGGCGCGCGGAGGAGAGCAGTCGGATCCGGCGAGAGGGTCGACCGATCCCTTCGCACTGCGTGATGTTTCCGCAGACATTCCGTTCGGCCAGCACGTGGCCGTGATCGGATCAACCGGATCAGGCAAGACGACACTCGGTCGGTTGGTTTCACGACTCGTGGATCCGTCATCTGGTTCGGTTTCGATCGGTGGCGTTTCGCTGACCGATGTGGCGCGTGATGATCTTCGGTCAGTCTTGACCTTCGTTCCGCAGGAACCATTCCTCTTCGACGGCACCGTTCTTTCGAACCTGCGCTTCGTTGACGACCGCATCGACGAAGCCGGGTGTCGTGCGGTGGTGCGCAGTCTCGGCCTCGACGACTGGCTGGATTCGCTTCCCGACGGACTCGCCACGACGGTGGGCGAGCGGGGCAACGACCTCTCGGCAGGGGAACGCCAACTCGTTGCTCTTCTCAGGTCGGCGATGGCGTCTCCGAGAATCCTCGTCCTCGACGAGGCCACCTCGGCCGTGGACCCACTCATCGAGGTGCGAATATCGCGCGCCTTCGAGGCGCTGTCGGAAGGCCGAACCACGATCGCGATTGCTCATCGCCTCAGCACGGCGATGCGAGCCGATCGAATTCTCGTGATGGAGAACGGGGCAATTGTCGAGGACGGCAGCCACGACGATCTTGTTCGTCTGGGTGGGCGCTACGCAGCTCTTTACGACGCCTGGGTTGCAGCCACCGGCGGGTGACGGGCAGAGCCATCCGAACGAGCTCCGGCTGGATAGTTTCAGATGCGTGTCAGGACGATTCCTCGCGTTGTGCGCTCTTGTGTCCATGCTTGCAGCATGTGCAGCCGATGATGCGCAGCGCGAAGCGGTGTGCGAGCGCAGCGTGGCAATCGAGACGGCCGTCCTGCGTGTCGGTGCACTTGCCGACGAAACCAAGACGATGAATGCAGCCGCACTTCGCAGCCAAATAGACGAAGACCTCGCGAATCTCACCGCGACGCTCGACGTCGCCCCCGACAGCATCGTCGGAGACCTTTCGACGATTCTCTCGCGCCTCAGGAATTTGTACGGTGCCCTCGAGATGCTCGGGTGGGACAGCGCGCAGTTCGTGGGCAATGCGCGACTCGACGACGCCTTGGCCGACATCGGTTCCGTGAACTCCCGACGTCATCTGGCACGACTCAGCGGTTACATCATCGACGCCTGCGACGAAGCATCGGTCGGTGGCGACGTTCCGCCCGATTCGATCGTCGCTGTGCCTCCCACGTCGACCTCGTTGCCTTCGACCGACGACCCGATTCCCACCGACGAGGATCTCCTCACCGCCCACGTCGCGATGGGCACCGCGATCGCGGAGTCTGCGGGTCTGACGGTCACGATCGAACAAGCCGAATGTCTCGGCCGTGAGGCCGACCTTGTTGCCCTACCCGAAAGCCTCGAGGGTCAACCGGCAAAGGACGCGTGGGACGAGGCCTTTCTTCGGATCTTTCCGAAATGTGGCGTCAACGCCCCGGATCAACCAACACCTTGATCGCACTCGACGGGTCATCGGCGAGCTCGGCAATGGTTTCAGGGAGTTGACTGAGGCCGACCGTCTTGTCGTGCAGGGGTTCCACCTGGATACGTCCGTCGGCCATCAGGTTCATCGTCTCCACGAAGTCGTGGTGGTTGTAGGCAAGTGAGGCAACGAAGGTGACTTCCTTGACGAGCCACACATGGGGCGAGATGGTTGCCGAGCCGGAGGCGAGGCCGACGAGGTTGACCCGACCACCGCGGCGGACGAATTCGACTGCGCTCTGAATCGTCGGGGGTACACCTGCGCACTCGAACACCAGATCGGCACCCTTCGACCCGAAGCGTTCCTTTGCTTCGTCGGGCGTCAAGGCCTCGTCGGCACCGACCGCCAGTGCCTTGGCACGCCGTAGCTCGTTGGGCTCGACTGCAATGACACGACCGGCCCCTGCGGCCTTGGCGACCTGCAGCGTGAGAAGACCGATTGGACCGCAACCCTGGACGACGACGACATCACCGGGCAACGGCAGAGTGCGCATCACCGCGTGGTAGGCAACGGTTGCCGGCTCGACGATCGACGCCTGGTCAGACGAGAGACCCGACTGTGTTTTGATGAGCCTCAGGGCATCGACAGCGATAGCCGGTGCGAACGCTCCGTGTGGCGGTGCCAACGGATCACGACCGAGTGCGTTCAAGAACGCATACGAGCAATAGTTCGTTCGGCCCGCAACGCAATCGGGGCACCGTCCGCAAGCCGCCGACACGCCGCACACGACCCTGTCGCCTTCCTTCACGTTTCGCACGTCCGGGGCCACGGATGACACCGTGCCCGAGAATTCGTGACCACAAATTGCGGGGTTGTACGGGTCTTTCGAGAGAAAGCCGTGGATGTCGGTTCCACAGATGCCACACGAGTCGACCTGTACGACCGCCTTTCCCGACGTCGCCACGGGATCGGGGAATTCGACGAATTCCATCGTTCGGAAACCGGTAATCAGTGCTGCTTTCATCGGGTCATCTCCGTTGCTGGATTTTTCGTGATTCGGTCGATCGCGGGAGCGATCGCCCAGTCGAGTCCACGGCGCAGAATCTCGTGGAACTCGGCGAGTTCCCACGATCCGCGGTCGACAGTCGGCCACTTCATGCCGTGGAAAGGGGCGTGCTTCATGTCCCAGTGACTGCGACAGTGCCCGAGAGTGAAATAGAGGACACTTCCTGCGCCGAGTGGCCTGCGGTACATCACCAATCGCGCGTCGTCGTCGGGCCAGTGCGCCGTGGCGAAACCTTGGGTGGTCCCGGTCCATCGCGTCTCGAGCAGCGGTTCGACCTCTGCAGTCATCTCGCAGAGATACAGCTCGTCGTTTGCGTGGAAAGTTCCCAATCCTTTGACGAGTGGGTCTTGCTCGGCCCCGGGCGACACGGAAACGGGGTAGGGCTCGATCGCCGGGTGGGACAGAAACCGACTGCCGAGTACTTCGTTGAAGACCGGCATGGCATCGGGTGTCTCGAAGTCGGGCCCGAACGTGTCGGGGGCATCGATCGCGGAATTCGTGCCGTGGAGGGCAAAGAGTCGGCCTCCTGAGGCGACCCACTCCTTGATCCGGTTCTGCGCGCGAAGTGAGGGCCTCACATCGCACGTGTAGGTCAAGAGGACATCGGCGTCATCGAGCAAGGCAACGTTCTCGTAGTCGGACGAGACCTGTGCACGGATCCTGGCGTCGGTCGCGAGAAGCTTGAGCAACTCGAGACGGGCGAAGTCGAAGTCGTGCCATTTCCCGCCGACCACGAGTACGGCGTTGATGCGTCCTGTCACCGCGGTGCGGAGGTCAGAAATTGATGCGCTTCGTGTAGCCACCGTCGATCACGAGATTCGCTCCGGTGATCAGGCTGGCTGCGGGCGACGCGAGGAACGCGATCGCATTTGCGATCTCGACCGGGTCACCGAGACGCTTGACGGGCATCTTGTTGACGATGGTGTTGTAGAAGTCGGCCATGTTCTGCTTGATGACGTCCCAGTTGCCGCCTTCGAAGAAGACCGGGCCGGGGGAAACCATGTTCACGCGGATGCCCTTCGGCGCGAGCGACTGCGAAAGGTTCGCGGCATAGGCGACCATCGCGGCCTTCATCGGACCGAAGCTGCCGGGACCCGCGAACTCTTCCTGTGCGGCGATGCTGCTGAGGCAAACGATCGATCCGCCACCACCCGCTTCCATCACCGGAGCGAGAACTTCTGCTGCGCGAACGAGACCGAGCACGTCGAGGTTCAGGTTCTTCACCCACTGCTCCTCACCGCGACCCGAGGCACCCGACATGTTGTGAACGAAAATGTCGCAGCCGCCGAGTTGCTCGGCCGCCTTTGTCAGCCACGCCTTGTATGCCGCGCCGTCACCCGCGTCGATTCCCTCGCCGTACGCCTTCACCCCGAGCGCTGAAATGCTCGCAACGGCTTCGGCTACGTCGCCACGCGCACAAATTGCCACGTCGCATCCCTCGCGCGCCAGCAGTTGTGCAGTGGCGAGACCGAGACCACGCTTTCCGCCCGTAACGATTGCCTTCTTGCCTTTGAGCCCGAGATCCATGATGCCCCCTGTCGTCGTGCGGCAACCTCGCCGCATGGGAGAGCATAGGGTGGCGGCATGAAGCCAAGTGAAGTCGCACTCGTGACCGGCGCCGGGTCCGGCATCGGCAAGGCCACCGCCAAGATGTTCGCTGACCGTGGATACGGCGTCGTCGCGGTCGACCTGACCGCAGACAGTCTCTCATGGACGGCTGCAGAGGCCGATCCGGGGCGTTACGTCACCGTCGCCGGCAGTGTGACTGACGAATCGTTGAACCGAGAAGCCGTCGCAGCCGCCGTCGACACCTTCGGTCGACTCGACGTCTCGATTCTGAACGCGGGCATCACCGGTTCCAAGCCGTGGAACGAACCGGGAGCCATCGACGCCTTGCGACACATTCTCGACGTCAACGTCGTGGGTGTCGCCATGGGAATCAACGAGGCTGCGGCCGTCATGAAGAGACAGGGTCACGGCGTCATACTCCCAACGTGTTCCACTTCGGGCCTTCGTGGTGACCCCGGAAATTGGGCTTACAACGCCTCGAAGGCGGCGGTCATCAACCTGGTACGTGCGGCAGCACTCGACCTCGGACCGTTCGGCATCCGCGTCAACGGTGTGGCTCCCGGCCCGACGGAGACAGGACTCACCGTTCGACTGAACGAGCTTCCGGAACTGAAACAAGCGATGGTGAATCGCATTCCGCTCGGCCGATGGGGCAAGCCAGAAGATCTGGCCGAAGTGTTCTGGTTCCTGGCTTCTCGCGCTGCGGCCTTCATCACGGGCGACACGGTCTTTTGCGACGGAGGCATCTCGGCCAACGCCGGCCACTTCGCGCTTCCCGAACGCTCCCGTTGAGGCTTCGACTCGACGGCGATTGCTAGCGTGTCGCGCATGGCCGACAAGTTCATCACCAACTACGAAGACGTCACCGTTTACGGTCTCGACACCGAGACCGAGGATCTGATGCACGAGCAGCAGAAAGAATTGACGTTTTGTTGGACCACCAAGGACGGATCTCCGATGGCGTCGATCCTCAGCTATTTCCGCAAGGACGGCATTTTCTGGATGACCTCGGCGGCGCACCGCAAGCGCGTGCCGGCGATTCGCCGCGACCCGCGTGTCGCACTCGTCATCACCTCGACCGGTCAACCCATGGGCGGTGGTCGCACGGTCACCTACAAGGGCACTGCGCGAGTTCTCGACGATCGTGCCACCAAAGATTGGTTCTACCCCGCACTGGCTGATCGTCTCTATGGCAGCAGCCCGGAACGCGCAGCCGAGTTCGCGAAGATGCTCGACTCGCCGGACCGAATCATCATCGAGGTGACTCCGGGTCTGCGCGTCGGCTACGACGGCGCCAAGATGGCCGCCGCGACGACTCGCTCACGCGAAGCTGGCGTCCTGAAGAAGCTGTAAGGGCGTCGACTACGCGATGCCCAGTGCAGCCATCGCCGTTTCACGTGTGATCTTGTAGTCGGCCTTGCCGCTGGGGCTCCGGTAGACGGTGTCCACGAAAACAATGTGCTTCGGGCACTTGTACGCGGCAAGACTCTTTCGCATCTCGACAGACAACTGCTCGGCGCTGATTTCACTGCCCGCGGTACGCGAGACGACGGCGACCACAGCGTTGCCGAATCGGTCGTCCGGGACCCCGACGACGGTGCAATCCGCGATTCCCTGCACCGCGCGCGCAACCACCTCGACCTCTTCGGGATACACCTTCTCGCCACCGGTGTTGATGCACACCGAACCGCGACCGAGGAGATGCATCGTTCCGTCAGCATCGATGATCGCATAGTCGCCGGGAACGCTGTAGCGGACACCATCGACGGTTCGGAACGTGCTCGCCGACTTCTCAGCGTCGCGGAAGTAGCCCTGGGGAATCGGACCCGAGGCGCCGAGAACGCCGATACGACCCGAGCCGCGCGGAATGATCTCCCATGTCTGGTCGTCGAAGGTCACGACGTTCGGGGGAGCCACGAACACCGCGGTATCGAGAGGGGCCTTGTCGGGAGTCGTCATGTCGATACCGAACGGACCGCCCTCGCTCGCACCGAGCATGTCGATCATCGTGGCATTCGGCATGAAGCGGCGCAGGCCGAGCTTTTGGTCACCGGACAACGTTGCACCAGAAGATGTGATGCGCACGACGCTCGAAAGGTCGGGCACCACGGAACCCGAGGACTCGAGGCCTTCGAGGTAACGGTTCACGGGCTTCGCAAAAGCGTCGCCAACCAGCGAAATCTGGTTCACCCGGTACTTCGCCGTGAGGGCGACCAACTCGGCGGGATCGAATCGACGAGACTTGAGCAGAACCACCTTGCCACCGAGCACGAAGCTCGACATCGCCAGGAACAGCGCCACACCGTGCATCAGTGGTGGAGCGCAGAGATTTGTCGGGCTCTTTCCTTCCGCGTTGAGTTGTCGCGCATATGCGCCGACTTCGTCGGTGGTCTTGGGGAGAGGCAGGCCGAGGGCCTGGTAACCCGACGATGCAAGCGCGCCGAACAAGTCGACATGGCGCCACATCACGCCCTTCGGCATGCCCGTTGTGCCTCCCGTGTAGAGGAACAAGAGATCTTCACCGGAACGTTCGATCCGCGCGGCACGCTGGGACGATGAGACGACGGCATCGTAATCGAGGTGACCTTCGGGCAACGTGTGTCCGCTGCCAACGTCGTTGACGCAAATCAAAGTCCGCAAGCTCGGAACCATCGACTGCAAGCCGTCGACGCGGTCAGCGAGGGATGCGTGATACACGAGAACTTCGGCCTCGGAATTGTTCAGGATGTAGGCGACCTCGTTGACGAGGTAGCGGTAGTTCACGTTGACAGGCGTGGCGCGGAGCTTGAAGAGCGCGTACACGCTTTCGAGATAGGCGGCGTCGTTGTACAACAACTGGGCCACACGCGAACCCTCACCGACTCCACTCGACTCGAAGACCGTGGCGAGACGTGCGGCGCGGTCGTCGAGCTCGCGCCAGCGAATCTCCTGGTCACCCAAGACGACGGCAATGTTGTCGGGTTGCGCGTCAGCGAGCGCTTCCCAAAGCGAAGCCCAACTTTCGGACACGTACGGTGATGTCGACATGGTCACTGCCCCCGCTTTCGATGCGACTGAACGGGAATTGTAGATGGGCACTCTCGTCTACCCTGAGTGCATGATCCATGATCGCATCGACCCCGACAAACTCAAGATGTTCTCGTTTGTCCTGTACAGCCAGTTGTCCGGTGCGGTGACCGCGGGAATGGTGCATCTCGGCGACAGACTCGGTATTTATCGCGCGATGGCGCAGGCCCCGACCGCGATGACCTCCACCCAAATTGCGGCATCGTGCGGTCTGCACGAGAGATGGGTGCGCGAGTGGGTGAGCAACCAAGTTGCCGCACGCCTGGTCGAGGCCGACCACGCCGACCCTCGCCAGCCGACTTTTTCACTGTCTCCCGAAGCGCGAGCGGTTCTCGCTGACGGCGATCATCCCGCATTCGGTATGGGTATGTTTCATCGACTCCCAGCCACCATGGAGCGCCTGACTGAGCTGCCATCATGCTTCGAGAGCGGTCTCGGATTCGACTACGACGCACACGGTCACGACGGAGCGGTTGGTATCGAGCGATCGTTCGAACCGTGGAGCAATGCAAACCTTGTTCCGACCGTTCTTCCTGCCATCGGTGGCGTCGTTGCTGCACTCGAACGGGGCATCGAGGTTGCCGACATAGGGTGCGGAGCCGGATCTGCCGTGTGCACCATGGCAGCGGCGTTTCCTGCGAGCAGGTTCACCGGATTCGACATTTCGCATCATGCACTCGCAATTGCGCGCGACAAGGCGTCTTCGCGCGCTTTGAAGAACGTCCGCTTCGTCGATGTTCGGGAAGAGCCGATTCCGGGTGATGCACGCTTCGGTTTCGTGACGACCTTCGATTGCATCCACGACATGACGCGACCACGCGAGATGGTATCGGTCATCCGTAGATCACTGGCAGACGACGGCGTATGGCTGCTCGTCGACATCAAGGCACTCGAGACGCTCGAGCAGAACGTGACAAAGAATCCGATGGCCGCATTGATGTACGGGATCAGCGTCATGTCGTGCATGGCGTCCGCGATGTCCGAGGACGGCGGCGAGGGCCTGGGCACGTTGGGCTTTCCCGCATCGACCGCGGAGAGCTACGCGCGCGATGCGGGGTTCACATCCTTCCGAACGCTCGCCATCGAGCACTCCGTCAATGCTTTTTACGAGATCAGGCCCTGAGGGCGCCGGATCACTTCTTGCAGGCGTCGACGGCTTTCACGATCGGGTACGGGTTGACGGCAGCACCACCCTGAGGGTGGACCTCGAAATGGAGGTGGGGCGTCGTTGCTCCGGTGGAACCGACGGTGCCGATGACCTGGCCCGCAGCGACCTTCGCACCGACGGCGACGCCGGGGGCGAAGGTGTCGAGGTGCGCGTAGAAGAAATATGTGCCGTCCGCCATTGTCAGGCGGACCGCGTTGCCCGAAAGCTTCGCTGTGTCGGCTGTGTAGACCTTGGTGATGGTGCCATCAGCGACTGCGAGAACTTCCTGGCCGCGGTTGGCGATGATGTCGACACCCTCATGCTTGCGGTCGGTGCCACGCGGCTCCATCCACGTGTCGATGAAGTAGCAGGCCGGACGCACGGGGAAGACCCCAATGTTGACCGCAAGGACCGGGCGCGGCAGGAGTCCGAGTTCGATCGCCGTTGACGCGTCGAGCGTCCCGTTGGCGGCGAGATTGCGCGACGACTGGAACTTGGCGATCGCGGTCTTCGTCGCATTGCCGAAGATGCCGTCGGCTCCGCCGAAGACCTCGACACCGACGCCGATGAGGGCGTTCTGCAAGGCGGCAACGACTTCACCGCGAGCACCAAAGACGGGAAGCATCTCAGTGCTCCATGTGATGGGTGTGGCGGCGGGCGCCGCAACCGTCGTCGCGGGGGCGGGAACGGTTGTCGTCGGTGCCGGCACCGTGGTTGTCGGCGCCGGGGCAATCGTCGTAGAGGGCGCGGGAACCGTTGCACTCGTCGCAGCAACGGCTGCGGGAACGAGACCGAGGAGACGCGCCGTGCGGACGTCGAGGCGACCCGTCGGGCGGAAACCGACGACGGTCTGGAAGTTGCGCAGGGTGGCGCGCGTGCGCGGGCTGAAGACTCCGTCGATGCCACCGACCAACGTGAAGCCCTTCGCAACGAGTGCTTGCTGCAAAGCGCGCACGGCGTCACCCGATTGACCAAAGCGCGGCAGGCCGCTGCGAGCCGGTGCTGCGGCGGGCGTCGGTGCGGCCGATGCGGTCGAGGCAGAGGCGGCCGGGGTTCCGAAAGCGAAAAGACCGGCAACGACACCAACGGCTGTTGCCATCGTGAACTTCCGGAGGGTCTTCGTGAGTTGTGCCTGCATGTCGTGCTCCTTGCGAGTTGCACAAGGGGCATCGGCCGTCGTCGGCAGGACTTGAGAAAAATCTCACGGAAAATAGGTATTTGACCACGTAGAGTGGTCATTAGGGGCAAAGAACCACCCTTTGTCGACCCACGTAGGGGTGTGAGCGGCCGAAAAAACCCGGGCTCAGGAGGTGAGGAGGGGACGCATCGGGCGGACTTCCCACGTCGCCAGGCTGGTCACGGCCTCGAGGAGGTCCTCACGGGCGAGGACTCCCGTGTGGGCGGCGAACTGCACGGCGAGGCCGTCGATCAGACCCATCAGTCGCATTGCGGCACGACGGGGGTCAGGGCAGTCGAAATCTGCGGTCGCATTGCCCCGTTCGACGATCGACTCGATGAGCGCGACGCCCCGTTCGTCGAGTTCCTGGCTGATGCGACGCATCGAGGGATTCCTCAGCGCTTCACCCCACGCATCGATCCAGAGCATCCATTCGAGATCGTCGCTTCCCTCGGGCACGAAATCTTCGATTGCGCGCGCGAGCTGTTCGTTCGGTCCGGGAACCTCGAAGACGTACTCCTCGAGTTCTTGCAACGCCGTCCGCGCGTAGTGCGCGAATGCCTCCGCGAGCAACGACTCTTTCGAATCGAAGTGATAGTGAACGAGGCTCGTCGAAATGCCCAAGCGCTGCGCGACATCGGACACACGGGTTCCTGCAAAGCCGCGCTCGATTACCACCCTGCACGTCGTCTCGAGGATTTCCTGCCGCCGCTCTTCGACGGTTTGTCGCTTCACACTGCAGAACATAGTCTCGGGCGGCATGGCACTCACGCTCGATGACGTCCGTCAGGATTCGCGGCGATACGGGCCACTCGCTTGGGTGGCGACGGTGTCACCTTCGGGTACTCCGTATGCGTCGCCCGTAGCTGTCGCGTGGAACGGGGACACGATCCTCGCGTTTCTCGCGACACCGGAAGCGAAGGTCGCCAACATCCGTTCGAACCCACGGGTCAGCGTTCACTTCGCCGTATCCGCGGACACCGAGTGGGACAGCTGCGTTGTCTGGGGTACGGGCCGAATCGTGGATGACACCGCCGGCCGGGAATCGCTTTGGGACAAGATGGGCTACGACTGCAGCACGTTCGAACCAGGCGGACCTTCCGCGCCAAGCCACGTCTTTCTTGTCGTGGAACCGACCCGCGCCGTCATCCTTCGCAACTATGGCCTGAAAGGTCGCGAATCCTGGAGACGATGAAAGCACGTCGCTCCGTCAGTCTCCGGGCATACCGACGCGTCACGCTCATCGCTCTCGTTGCCCTCTACACGATCGTCATCACCGGCGCTCTCGTGCGTCTCACCGGTTCCGGCCTCGGGTGTGCCGACTGGCCGAGATGTTCCGAGGAGCGCTTCATCGACGTGTCGACCGGCCATGGCGCCATCGAGCAGGTGAATCGTCTCTTCACCGGTGTTGTCGCTGCGAGCGTGATCCTCGCCGTGCTTGCAAGTGTCCGTCTCAATGACCGTCGTCGCTCGCTCACCAATCTTGCCGTCGGTCTGGTCGTCGGCGTGTTGGCGCAGGTCGTCATTGGTGGCATCGTCGTCCTCACGGGCCTCAATCCCTGGGCGAACATGGCTCATTTCTTGGTGTCGATGATTCTTCTTGCGAATGCACTCGTGCTGCACCGATTGGCCGATGATCGACCCGACACGTTCAGCGCCACGGGAGCCGTGCCCGTGGACCCTGCCTCCAACAAGTCTGTATCCATCAAAATGGTGATCGGAACCGCGATTCTCGGCTTGGCTGCGGTTGTGACCGGCACGGTCGTCACCGCGACCGGTCCGCATGCCGGCGACGAGGATGCTGTGCGCTTCGGCTTCTCGATCCACAACGTGGCACGCATCCACGGGAGCACGGTGATTGCAACCCTCGCCGCCGTCGCGCTGCTCTTGTGGAAGACGAAGGGGCAGAGTCGTGCGTTTGAGATGCGGGTGTCGCGACTGCTCGGAATCGCGTCGCTGCAGGCTGTCGTTGGATACGTCCAATACCTGGCCGACGTGCCCGCATTGTTGGTCGCTGTCCACATTGCGCTCGCCGCGGGCGTGTGGCTGGCGCTCGTCGACGTCGTCTATTGCGCGTGGACTATGCGTATTCGCGCAGCGATTCGAGGCAGCGGTAAAAACCGCGTACCGTTCCGGTGATGATGTCGGCCACCGGCTCGACTGAAGAGATACGCCCGGCCACCTGACCCGTCAGGGCGATCGACGCCTCCATGTCGCCGCCGAAGTAAAGCGCGGTGGTGTTCGCGAACTGCTCCATTCCGACGTGGTCGGCACGTTCCAATTCCGTCGTGCGTGCGGTGCGCAAGGCGCGCAATCCGGGACGCGAGAAGCGGTTCAAGAACACCGTATCGGTCTCTTTCGCGTCGACGATCGACTGCTTCCAGTTCTCGTGCACGGGCGATTCGAGCGCGGACACCATTCGTGTTCCCATCTGGACTCCTTCGGCGCCGAGCGCAAACGCCGCCGCCATGCTCGCGCCGTCGGTGATGCCACCCGCGGCGATGATCGGCACGTCGACATTCTCTGCAACGAGCGGCAGCAACACCATCGTGGAGACCTCTTTCGGATTCTTGAATCCTCCGCCTTCACCGCCCTCGACGACCAAGCCGTCGACTCCCGCATCGACCGCCTTCAGTGCGGCCGCGAGCGTGGGAACGACGTGGAAAACCGTCAGACCTGCAGCCTTCAGACGTGCGGTGTACTTCGTCGGGTCACCGGCGGACGTCGTCACGAAGCGGACACCCTGTTCAACCACGAAGTCCGCGATGCCCTCGTCGCGTACGAAGAGTTGGGCGATATTCACGCCAAACGGTCGCGACGTGAGTTGACGCATGGCGACAATCTCCGCCTTTATCGCCTGCAGATCCCCCGAAGAGGTCTCGATGATGCCGAGGGCCCCCGCGTTCGAAACGGCCGACGCGAGTTGTGAGCGGGCGATCCAGCCCATCGGCGCCTGGACGATGGGGTAGTCGACCCCGAGGAGGCGGCTGACACGGTTCGAGATGGGACGCGGATTTTCGGACATGGGACAATGCTCGCACACCAAGCCCGATCGAACGAACGGCTAGTTTCTGGCCATGTCTTCGACCGAAGTTCTCTACGAAGTTGACACCCACATCGCAACGATCACGTTGAATGCGCCCGAACGCATGAACACGATCTCGAGCGCCATGCTCGACGAGTTGTCCGACGCACTTCTGCGTGCCGATCGCGACCGCAACGTGCGTTGCGTGATCCTCACGGGTGCGGGGCGCGCCTTTTGCGCCGGCCTCGACCTCGCGGCGCAGATGTCGGGCCCCAAGGACTCGCTCGGCAACATGGGCGACCTCGGCGCGTCGACGGGAGAGTTCGACCTCCGTACAGCCCCGCCCGTGGTACTCCACAACCTGGACACCCCGGTTGTCTGCGCCTTGAACGGTGGGGCAGCGGGATACGGGCTCGATTTGGCATTCGGATGCGACATTCGCCTGGCCGCGGACACGGCGAAGTTGAATCCGGGATTTGCGAAGAGGGGAATCCTGCCCGAGTCGGGCGGGACTTGGTTGTTGCCGCGCATGGTCGGGTATGCAAAGGCAGCTGAAATCTCGTTCACCGGACGCACGCTGACAGCCACCGAGGCACTCGAACTCGGTCTCGTCAACCATGTGTATCCGGCTGCCGATCTGCAGGAAGCGGCCCGTGTCCTGGCGGCGGAGATCACGGCGAATGCCCCGCTCGCAGTGCGCGCGATCAAGCGCATGATGAGGGCCGCCGAGACCGAGACATTCGAGCAGAACATCCACCACGTGTTCCTCCAACTCCTGCCGCTCTTCAAAACCGCCGACTTCCGCGAGGGTGTCTCGGCGTTCATGGAAAAGCGCACTCCCGAATTCAAGGGACGCTGAGTCGCACCCTCGTGGAACGAAGCGCGGCGCTTGCCCTGCTCGGCCTCGGAGACGATTTCGATGACGTCGCGCTTCGACGGGCGCGTCGTCTGGCGCTGATCGCGAACCATCCTGATCACGGCGGATCACGGGAGAAGTTGGATGCCGTCGAGTGTGCTTACACGGTCTTGTCGAGTGAAAACGCTGATCTTGCCAACGGCGCGATGCGATTTCGCGTCGAAGACGTCGTCCGACTCCGCCGGGGCTCCGATCGTCCGTCCTTCACGATCGAGGCGCTCCCCGTCGATGCCTACGAATTGCTGCTGATGGCCGCGGCCGAATTGGGGGACGTCGCCGACGACGACCCGCCGTACAGGCTCGAGGTTCGCATGAACGAACCGCCCGCAACGTGGGTCAGCCTCGAGCTCGTGCCCGACGCAGGTGCATCGACCGTCTCACTGGTCGTCGAGAGCCAAGTCGCGCTCGACATCGATCGAGTTCGCGACGCCTGGGTTGACACGATCAATGCCCTGCAGCTGCCTTGAGAAGACGATCACGCACCGCGGCTCCGAGGCCGACCGGCGGCGGCAGACATCCGATGATGAGGTCTGCGCCCGATTCGTCACACGCGCGCAGCAGCGCGTAGAGATCACGCGAATACTGGTACACGTCCTCAGGATGGGGCAGCAAGACGACACGATCACCGCGAGCCTCAGCCGTGTGTCGAGCCCTCTCCGCTTCGTCGGTCGTCTCGAACACGTCAAGATGTGTTCGTGGCGCGTAGTGCGATCGCAGCATTCCCGGCGCGATTGCGCGCGAAGCATCGATGACTCCGGAAACGTCGGGCGACACCGTCACTGTCAGGCCATGCTCGGCGAGACACGTTGCGATCTCTTCGACTGTTACACCGCCGGGACGCAGGATGATCGCGGGCTCATGGGTGCAATCGACGATCGTTGATTCGACACCGACGGAACACGGGCCACCGTCGAGCACCGCATCGATGCGCCCGCCCAGTTCGGCGAGGACGTGCGACGCGTTGGTCGGGCTGATGGATCCGAAGCGATTCGCGGACGGTGCAGCAACTCCGATGCTGGCCACGTCGTGCAGCGCTCTCAGGATTTGCAGCGTCGCGGAATGTGCCGGAACACGAAGCACGACGTTTTCGCGACCACCGGTCACGATGGGGGACACCTCATCAGAGCGCGGAGTGAGAATTGACAGCGGTCCCGGCCAGAAGGATCGGGCGAGGATTTCCGCCGCGGGCGACCAGTCGCGCGAGAGACGGCGAGCGTGGGCCACATCCGCGACGTGCACGATCAGAGGGTGTGTCGTCGGACGGCCCTTTGCCTCGAATATCGCACGAACCGCGGCCTCATTCGAGGCGTCGGCCGCGAGGCCATAGACGGTCTCGGTTGGAATGGCGACGAGCGACCCCGACACGAGGAGCTTCACCGCGGACTCGAGATCCGCCGCCACATCGGATGCGAGCAGGAGTGTTTGCTTCGCCGTCAACGCGCGGGCACTCTGGTTTCGAGGAACTCGACAACGGCGTCGATGAAAGGGAACGAACCGGGTGTGGCGAAGTGGTCGGTTCGTGGAAGCACTCGAATTGCACCGTCGGGGAATGCTTCGGCGAGTCGATCCGATGGCGCAGCGAAGTCGCGCTCGCCGATGCACACCAGCACCGGGCAGGCCACCGTGGAGAGTTGCTCAGGCCGCAGCGGTTCGGATGGCGGACGCTTCAGGACTGCAGTCAAAGCCGCGACGTCGTTGTCTCCCTGTCGGGCGTACTGACCGAAGAGACGAGCGATGTTGTCGTCGGCGGGAGCTGAACCGTCTATGCCGGCAAGAATGCGCGCGGTTTCCTCGGGCTTGTGTGGCTCGAAAACTCCGTTGCCAATCCCCGCGAGCACGATCCCCGTGAAGCGGTTCGGTTCACGCAAGGCGGCGCGGAGTGTCGTGAGTGCACCAAGGGAAAACGCAACGACCACACACGGCTCGTCTGGCAGTTCGTCGAGCAGATAACCGACGAGGTCCAAGTAGGCCTCGGGGTCATGGGGCTTGGGAGCACTGCCATGTCCCAGCAAGTCGACACCCGACACGATGTGGCCCGTGTCGGCAAATATCTGGTCGATACCCGGTGCCTGCCAGGTCTCACGGAACGAGCCGCCCCAGCCGTGCACGAGCACCACCTGACGGGGACCGACCGGATTGGATGCCGACGCTTTCGAGGCCATGGTCGCCTAGCCTAAGACGGCCATGCGTTTCCTCACTGCGCACCCTCCCCATGACCTCACGTACAACGACGTGTTCATGGTCCCCAGCCTCAGCCAAGTGCCGAGTCGCTTCGACGTCGACCTGGCGACACCCGATGGCATCGGCACGACGGTTCCCGTGGTGGTGGCCAACATGACTGCGGTCGCAGGTCGTCGCATGGCGGAAACCATCGCCCGGCGGGGGGGACTCGCGGTGCTGCCACAGGACATCCCTCT
>DAINNS010000003.1:0-10814 GCA_036735765.1 Ilumatobacteraceae bacterium
CTCACCCTGCGGACCTTGCTCACCCTGCGGACCTTGCTCACCCTGCGGACCTTGCTCACCCTGCGGACCTTGCAGTCCGACGTCAACCGGCTCGCCAACAGCCGAGAAGGCAATCACCCGTGGTTCGGACCCCAGCCGCACCGCCGCGACGGTGGCTGCGGATGCACCGAATCCGGCTGCGAACAACGCCACTCCGAGTCGCCAGCCCTGCATCGCACGAGACGGTACGAAGTACTCACTTCCCCACCGCTCAGCCGCGACACGAAGTGACATCGGTGCGTAACGTCGAGACGAACGTCATGCTTCGCGCTCGTTGAGCTCATGGCACAGTGACGCACCGTCGGCGACGCATCGGTAGTTTTCGAACGTGTTCGCATCTCCCCGCGCGCAACGCGTTCTTGTTGTTTCTCACCTCGCCTCGACGTGGTTCCTCGTCGGACTGATGTGGACGATCCACTTCATTCACTACGCACTCTTCCCAAAGGTCGGCAGCGACGAGTTCGTCGCATACGAGAACGCCCACGTCGACCGCATCGGCAACCTGCTGTTGCTGCCCTGGCTGACGGAGGGCGCCACCCTCCTCGGAATCCTCGCCCTCGCCTTCCTCGGCACCCGTCGTGACCTGAGAGTTGCGGCGACGATCAATGCGGCGGCGATGGGAGTTGTGCTGGCAATCAGCGGTTTCTGGTCGGCACCCGCCCACGGCGATCTGATGAAAGGGTTCGACCAGGACGTCTTCGATCGCCTGATGGCCGCCGATCTCGTGCGCACGATCGCATGGACCGTGTGCGGTGCCTGTGCCGTGTGGACCCTGGTGCGACTGTGGCACCGACCCAACACTGGAGGTGCGTCATGATTCTCGAAACCTGGGGAGCCACGGCCGAAGAGCACGCTTCACCCGTCGTCGGTGACGACCTGTGTCCGAACGCTCGCATCGTTGCGACGCGCTGCATCACAATCGCCGCACCACCCGAGGACGTGTTCCCCTGGTTACGCCAGATGGGCTTTGGCCGTGCGGGCTGGTACAGCTACGACTGGATCGACAACCTCGGCCGCAAGAGCGCAACCGCCATCGAGGCGCACTGGCAGACGCTCACCTCGGGTGGAGTTCTTCCCGGTGGACCCGCCGACTTCGAAGCCGTGATCGTCGACCCACCCCGGGCCCTCGTGATGCGGCTCGCGCAGAAGGGCCGTGCCACCAAGTCGACGAACTTCGTGCTCGCCTACGAACTACGCGACTGCCCCGAGGGCACGCGGCTCGTGACCCGCATGCGGGCGCGCATCGATGCATTCGGCGGCCCGATCATCGAGAAACTTCTCCTCGCACCGGGCGACGGCATCATGCTGCGACGTCAGTTGCTCAACGTTGCGAAACGTGCCGAAACCGCGCGGTCAATCGCTGACAATCACTGACCTGGCGACCCCACGTAGGCCAGCCACAGGTCTTCCGACCAGTGCGCACGCAGCTCCGCGGTCACGAAATCGCTCGTCCACTGCACCATCTCGAAGAACGGAAAGTCGACGGACATCACTTCGGTGAACGCCATTCCATCGAGCAACAGCGCGGCATCATCGATGCCCATCATTACGGCTTCACCTTCAGCCAGCCCGCTCAGGCGCATCTGCAGGTCGACGACGGCCTCCGCATCCCACCGACTGACCATGTTCCCTTCCATCAACTGGTCGGTCATGATTCCGAGAATCTCGAACAAAGCTGACACTGCATCGGCCTCGAACACGATCTCACGTGGCTCGATCACGGCAGCGTGTAGGAGTTCTCGAGTTCGTCCTGCAGAACCACCGCAACGCGATCGGTCGTGTCGACGACAAGTTCCTCGTCGAGGATTCTCATCCGATACGACCAGCCTTCGGGCAGCTCGAGTCGCGCGCCGAGACCGTCGAGGTCGGCCATCCCAAGGTTCGGGTCGACGCCCACACACATCGCCTGCATCACGTAAGCCGTACCCGCTGGATTGATCAGCTCGTACACCTTCGATCCCGCATCCCAGAAGAACGTCGCCCCTCTGTTCACGTGACGTTCCGTGTAGGGCCGTGCCACCGGGTCGTTGCCGAGATCGACAACCGCAATACGCCGCATCGTGATGCCACCGAAGTCGCGGAACACCGGATCGACAACGGCAACCTTCGTTCCCAAACCGTCAAGCAACCAGTACCGCGGCCCGTTCAACTTCACGAACACCGCACCCAGCTCGCCGGCAATCACAGCCGGGTCGAGCGTCTCCCACAGTTCCTGGGGGCAGTCGTTCAACATCTGCGTTCCGTACACCTCGGCCTGCAGGCCCTCGTCGCGTAGGTACACGGCGAGCACTTCTCCATAACGCACGCCGCGCATGTCGGAAACGAGGCGCTCGGATTTCGCTGGACGTGCCATCCGCAAGACGGTAGCCCCGCAGGACTACCGAACCGAATCACGCGACTTGAATGGCGCAGCGCCCCCGGCAGGGATCGAACCTGCGACCTGCGGTTTAGGAAACCGTTGCTCTATCCACTGAGCTACGGAGGCTTACGGCAGGAAGGTTAGTGGCGACATCGTGCTACGCCTTGGTGAACCTAAGGTTCAACTTCAGCGTGCCGAGCATGATGCCGGGTTGATGCATCCAGTTGTTGGCCTCGCCGTACTCGATGTGCGAGAGACGATCGAGGAGAACGCCCCATGCCACCTGTTGTTCGACGCGCGAGAGGTTTGCACCGGGACACACGCGGGGCCCGGCCGAAAATGCGACGTGGCGCGTGACCCCTTCGCGGTCGAGGTCGAGGTCGAAGGGACACTCGAATTCCTCGGGGTCGACGTTCGCGGCAGCGAAACGCAGGTGCAGCAGCGAACCGGCGGGCACGTGCACGCCCTGGAACACCTCGTCTTGCGAAGTCATGCGCGTCGAGAGGCCGTGCGTCGGGGAACGCAGACGCATGCCCTCTTCGGTGAAGGCGCGCACCTTGGTGCGGTCGTTGCGCAGGGTTTCGAACATGCCAGGACGCTCGCAGAGAAGCTGCGCCTGCTCTTCGAGCGCGTACTGCGTGGTTTCGAGTGCGCCGATGATCATCGCGTAGACGACGCCGGCGATCTCGAGGTCGGTGAGTTTGCGATCGAGTGCCTGATAGTGGACGTCACACAGGAACGAGATCATGTCGTCCTGCGGGTTCGCACGCTTGATGCGCACCTGCTCGTACACGTACTCCTGGAAGCCCTGCAGACGGGCGATCATGTCCTTCGCCTGGTCGGGGGTGATCTCGTGCTTCAAGCCCGTGCCATGCACGAACGGGATGACGACGGCGTTGCCCCATGCCTCGAGTTTCGGGATGTCCTCGAAGGGGAAGCCGAGCACCGTCGCAAAGACGCGCTGTGGCAACGGACGGGCGAATTGCCGGACGAAGTCGACCTCGCCATCGTCGATCCATTCGTCGATGAGGTCGTTGGCGAGCTTCGCGATCATTTCGCGGTGACGCATCGCGCCGGTGCCAACCCACGGGTCGGTGAGTTCCTTGCGGTGTTTGATGTACAGCTCTTGCGTCGGACGCAGCGACACCATCGAGGCCTGCATGAGGTTGTGGTACAGCTCGTAGGTCTTCTCGGCGGTGAGACCCTCGTTCGCGTAGTCGGTGATGCGCTTTTGCGTGAGGCTGGTGTAGCGGTCGGTGTCCTTCACGACGCGCTGAATGTCGGCATGCTTGGTGAGCACGTAGGCATCGGTTCCGGGGGTCAGGCCGCCACCGGGAATGCGCAGCACGGGGGCGTCGCGGTGCAGGATCTCGTACATCTCGTACCAGTGCTCGGCGGCGCCCTCACCGAACAGGTCGACGTCGTCGAGGCTGACCGGACACTTCATCGGACTCAACTCGTGGTTGATGTGCCGCGGATACGTCTCCATGTTGATTCCCCCTCGGTGCCGAGATTAGTCGGGGGTGGCGCCGCGGCTCAGAGCCCGGGAAACTTGTAGACGATCTCGTCGAACGAATCGGCGGCAAAGAAGTAGAGCAGCCGCAACGGCTCGTCGCCCGTGTTCACCGACATGTGTTCGACGTTTCCGGGAATGAACACCGCGTCACCCGCGGCGACCGGCGTCGATTCGCCTTCGACGACCACCTCTCCCCTGCCGCCGAGGAAGAAGTACACCTCGGCTTGGTCGTGGGTGTGGCCGCGTGCCGGTCGCGGCGCGCCAACGGGAACCTCGGCAATTCCGACCGTCAATGCGTTCGTCGCCGTGCGGTCGGAACTGAAGAGCGTCCACCAGTCGACGTGGCCGGTCGTGTCGTCTTTCCACGACTCGGTCGGACAGTCGGATGCCCGCCGAAAAACGGCCTTCGATTCCCCCACGGCCAGCAACTTAATCGGCATCCCTGACGGGGCGTGAAAAGATGGTCAAGTGACAAGTATCGAGACGCCGATCCTGATCGTGGGCGGTGGACCCGCAGGCCTGACGACGGCGACCGCGCTAGCGCAGTACGGCATCGACCACGTATTGGTGAACAAGTACGAGGGAACCGCACACACGCCGCGTGCGCACATCGTGAACCAGCGCACCGTCGAGATCATGCGCCATCTCGGATGCGAAGACGATCTGCTCGCGGTCGCGACCGCGCAGGAGATGATGCGCCACAACCTGTGGGTGACGAGCCTCGCAGGTAAGGAAATTGCGCGGCTCGATGCGTGGGGCACGGGTGCACAGCGGTTCGTCGACTACACCGCGTCGAGTCCGTCACCGATGGCGAACTGCGCACAGACCGTGTTCGAGCCGATGTTGCTGGAGGTGGCGAAACGCTCGGGCAGCGACCTGCGCTTCGGCCACGAGTTCCTTGGGTACGAACGCGACGGTGAGATGTTCGTCAGCACGGTGCAGCAACGTGCGACCGGGGAAACGACCGTGATTCGCTCGCGTCACCTCGTAGGTGCCGACGGCGCGCGATCGAAGGTGCTCGAGTTGGCGGGTCTCACCGTCGAGGGTCGCGCAGCGATGTCGCACGCGGTGAACATCTGGTTCCGGGCGGACCTGTCGCAGTATCTCGCTCACCGACCGGGTGTGTTGACATGGTTCGTCCCGCCGCAGGAACACACAGGGCCTCCGTTGTTGACGCTGATCTGCCACAAGCCGTTCACCGAGTTCGTGCTTGTGGCCCGTTACGACCCCGCAGTGCACGACATCGCGACATGGGGTCTCGACGAAGTGCGACCGCTCGTCGAGGCCGCGGTGGGTGCACCTGTCGCAGACCTCGAGCTGTTGGGCGTTGCCGGATGGCAGGTGAACGGACTGGTTGCGCCGCGGTATTCGGCGAACGGTGTGCACTGCATGGGCGATGCGGTCCACCGGCATCCGCCGACGAACGGGTTGGGGCTCAACATGTCGGTGGCCGACGGTTACAACCTCGCGTGGAAGCTCGCGCTGGTCGAAAAGGGACTCGCGGGCGCCGCGCTGCTCGACACCTATTCCTCCGAGCGCCAGCCGGCGGGTGCGGAGGGTGTTGCCCGCGCGTTGCAGAGCGCGAAAGAGGCGGCGCGGTTCGGCAGCGAACAGGCAACCGACCCGACACTCGCCGAGAGTCTTCGGATCGCGAACTATCAATTCAATGCGCACGGAGTCGAACTCGGCCACTGCTACGAGGTCGGTGCTTTGGTACACGACGGCAGCACGTACAGCATGAATCCGCGCGACCCCGTGCTGTACCACCACCCCACCACGCGGCCGGGCGCGCGCGTCGCACACGCGCGACTCGAACGCACGGGGGTTCCTCTCTCGAGCCTCGACCTGGTCGACGGGCTCTCGTTTTCCCTCCTCACGGGCAACGACGATGCGTCGTGGGTCGATGCCGCGGCGGCGGTATCGCGTGACCTCGGCATCGGACTGAACGTGCACCGGGTCGGCGGCGACGAGATTCGCGACCCGCACGGCGACTGGCAACGGGTGCGTGAAATCGGTGACGCGGGATGCGTGCTCGTGCGCCCCGACCGCCACGTGGGCTGGCGGTCTCTCGGGTCTCAACGCGATGCGCGCGGCGAATTGTTGCGCGTGATGCGACTGATCCTCGCCCGCTAGCCAGACGAGGCTGTTGACGCGGCTGGCAGACTCGGGGCCATGAGCGACGCACCGGCCGTGAGAATCGCAGGGATCTTCTCGATCGCCGCGGGTGCGGTGCATGGCGTCGCCGTCGGTCTCCACGCCAGCCATCCTGCGTCGGCGAGAACGTTCGCCGTCCTCGCAATTTCACAGGTCGTGGCCGGACTCGCATCACTGTTCACCGATGATCGTCGCGTGCGCGCGACCGTCGTGGTGGTGAACCTTGCCTCGATTGTGGGCTGGGTCGCAGCCAAGACAGTGGGTATCGGTTTCATATCCGGGCTCGAAAATTCCGAAGCGATACAGGCAACCGATCTACTGTGCGCAATTCTCAGTGCGCTCGCAGTGATGCTGGCCGTCGCACCCGCAACCGCGGCAAAGTTGAACCTCGAACGCACCTCGGCCACGGCGCTGGCGGCGATCCTCACCGTGCCGGCGATGGTGACGGCCGCCGGGCACGATCACAGTTCGTCGACGACCGACTGGCCACGCCCCTACTTTCCCGGAATAGGAATCGACATCGAAGGCGTCACCGGCGTGAGCGCCGAGCAGGAAGCGCGCGCACGTCAACTGGTTCTCGACACACAACGCGACCTCATGCGCTGGAGCGACCACCGTGTCGCCGTCGACGAGGGCTGGATCTCGATCGGAGACGAACGCACGGGCTACGAACACTTCGTCAACCCGATGACGCTCATCGACGGGAGGTTCCTCGACTCCTCGGCACCCGAATCGATCGTCTACAAGGTGTACGGCTCGACGAGAATCCTCGTCTCGGCGATGTACATGGCGAACGTCGGTACCGCTCTCGACGATCCCGAACTCGTCGACTTCGCAGGGCCGCTGATGCAATGGCACGTGCACGACAACCTGTGCTGGAAGTTGGGCGACGACATGCGTCCGTCGATCAGCGGAATCACCGACGCAAACGACGAGTGCCCCGCGGGTTCGCGTCGGGCGGCGGTTCGCATTCCAATGGTGCACGTCTGGGTGGTGCCGCATCCGTGCGGACCGTTCGCTGCTGTCGAGGGACTGGCCGAGGGCCAGGCAGCGGTCCCGACCGACGAGCGCGTCGACGTCTGCGGAGCGCATTCGCACTGAGGCGAGTGTCAGCCGACGACTTCTGAAACCTGGATCTGGGCTTCGATGTTCGTGTAGTTCGGCAGGTCGGCCATCAACTCGCCGGTGACGGGCAGGCCCATGCACTGCTGGAATCGCTCGGCGGATTCGAAGAAGAAGTGGACGGCGGCTTCGTACGGACCGTCGAGTCCCTTGTCGATCTCGGTGCGGGCGGGCTTCCAGCCGTTGACCGCCATCGGAACGTGCTTGGTGCGGTAGTACTCGTGGTCGAACTGTGCGCCGTCCGACTTCGGATAGAGAACGCTGACTCGGATCATGGCGGCAACCTACTACCATCCCGAAGCATGATCAGCCAAGGCCCCATCGAAGACCGTCTCGCCATCCGTGAACTCGTCGAGTCGTACAACGACGCCGTCATGCGCTTCGACGGCGAGGCATGGCAGTCGAACTGGACCGATGACGCGACGTGGTCGCTGCCCGGCCGCGAAGTGCAAGGAAAGGCCAACTTCTTCCCCATGTGGCAAGAGTCGATGTCGGCGTTTTCCTTCGTCGGCTTCTTCGCTTCGGCGGGTCCGATCATCGTCACCGGTGACACCGCAAAGGGCACGTGGTACCAACAGGAGTTCCTCCACCTCGAAGCCGGCGGCAAGATGAACGTGACCGGCCGCTACGAAGACGAGTACGTGAAGAAGAACGGTCGCTGGTACTTCACCAAGCGCGTGTACTCGATCCTCGACCGCCAGATGCTGAGCTGACGGCGACGGCGCCGTTCACGCTTTGGCCAACGGCAGACCGACGGCATTCGGATCGAAAACCAGATCGATCGATTCGGTCGACACCACCGCATCCTTTCCGACGCCGCCGACGATCAGGTCGAATCCCTCGCCACCGTCCAGGAAGTCGTCGCCCATTCCGCCGAACAAGAGGTCGTCACCGACGCCGCCTATCAAACGATCGCCGCCGTTGACGCCGAAGAGATAGTCGTTGCCAATTCCACCAACGAGCTCATCCGCTCCGTTACGACCGAACAACACGTCGTTACCCACTCCACCATCGATGACGTCGTTGCCTTGACGGCCGTCGATTCGATCATCACCCGCTCCACCAAAAATTGCGTCGTCTCCACTCGCACCACACACGGTGTCATCGCCACCCAGTGCGAAGACGGTGTGAGGATCCGTACCGACGGTGACGATGACATCATCGGCATCGGTGCCGTAGACGACTCCCGCATTCGACGCGACGGTGACGACTTTGCCACCGCACCACATCGTCGGAATTTTCGTGAACGCTTCGCCGATCGCCGGAGAAGCGGCCGAGAAGAGAAGACCCGCCACCACAACGGAGAACCGCAGGGCCCGTCGCATCACTTGGCGCGGAACGCGAAGCCAACAGGATCCGGGTCGAAGACGACGTCGATCCCCGCTTCGGTCACCAGTTCATCATTGCCGGTGCCCCCGATGATCAGATCGACGCCTGCACTGCCGGCGAGACTGTCGTCTCCATTTCCGCCGAACATCACGTCGTCACCGGCATCACCGGTCATCTCGTCGTCGCCGTTCAGACCGAACATGTAGTCGCGACCGTCACCGCCCGTGATCGCATCGTTACCGTTGTTACCGATCATCACGTCGTCGCCGAGATCGCCGCTGAGAATGTCGTTGCCCGCGCGACCGTCGATGCGGTCGTTTCCATGACCGCCGTAGACGACATCGATGCCACTCGCACCACAGATGACGTCGTTGCCTCCCAGTGCCTGGACGGTGTGCGTGCCGCCCCCACTGACGATGATGACGTCGTTCGCCTCGGTGCCGTAGATGACCTCGCTCGACGACACGATGGTTGCCGCCTGGCCGGCGCACGCGGCCTTCGACTTTCCGGCTGCCTGCAATCCGGACGTACCGGACAGCGCAAGCGTCGCGATCGACGCGGTGATGAGAATTCGTTTTGGTTTGGACATGTCGTGAAAGGTACGACGGCGGGTCAGAACCGACCACCGACACCTGTCACTGCGGCCACGACTGAATGACACGTATAACAGCGGGTCCGACGATGACGATGAAGAGCACCGGAAGAATGCACAACACCGTCGGGAAGATCATCTTCAACGACAACTTCGCGGCATGCTCCTCGACGGCTTGCTGCCGACGACGACGCGCGGTGCGACCCTGTTGGCGGAGAACGGCGGCAAGCGGGGTACCGAGTCGCTGATTCTGCTGAACAGCCGATACGAAGGTCGAGACGAAGACCGTCGGTGTACGCGACCGGAACTCCTCTAGCGCTGCGGTGCGTGTCGATCCCAACTTGATGAGGTCGAGTACCCGGGTGAACTCTGCCGCGAGATTCGACTCGTGAGCCTGCGCATAGAGATTCATGACCGCTTCGAGCGTGAGACCGGCCTCGACTCCCATCACCATCTCTCCGAGGGCGTCGCTGAGTTCGAGGTCGAGACGACGACGGCGCTTCTCCTCGACCGATCGGGCGTGAATGAGCGGCAACTGCCAGCCGGCGGCGGTCACGGCACATGCGGCGATGACCCCCGAAGGGTTGGGCCGAACGGTGACCAAGCCCAGGCCAAGCACACCGGCAGCGAGGCTCGCCATCGTCGACTCGCGACGCCGGTTGCCGATGACGGCTCGACGAGCACGCTTCGACGCCCTGCGCACCCGCCCGGGAACCTGGTATGCGACGACCGCCAGGACGATTGCCATCGCCACGAGTGCGGCACCGAACAGCCTCACAACGTGATCTCCGGATTGGCGAGGGCGCGCAACCAACGCCAGCCAACAGCGCCGAGGCCGACCGCGGCCACGGCGAGAACGTTGCCCAGGCGTGTCGCGACGAGCGGCTCTGCATAGCCGGGACTCAGCACCGAAATCAGCAGCAACACAACCGGCGGCATCGCGAGGAGAACCGTCGAGCTGAGACGACCGTCGGCTGTCACGCTTTTCACATCGCGGCGCAGACGGTCCTCTTCTTCGATGGTCTCGATGACGGTGTCGAGAATTTCGATCAAGGAACCTCCGTGCCGCGCCTGCAACGTGAGCGCGGATGCGACGATGCCGAGATGCCGGCTCTTCTCGCGCTGCGCGATACCGCCCAAGACGTGCCCGACGGGTGTTCCCAACTTGGCCTCGGTGACCGCCTCGCGCAAGATTGCGCCGAGCGGAGCAGGCGTCGAGTCGGCCACGTCGTCGATCGAACCGAGAACGTTGCGTCCGATGCGAAGGTTGCCGACGACCAATTGCAGCGCGGGTGCGAGCTGTTCGCTCAATTTCTCGTTGTCGGTCGTCTTGCCGGCAGTCGGGACGAGTGCTTGCAGACGTCCCGATGACTTCATGCGCTGCGCGCCTGCCACGACGGGCGGCACCGCGATCGATGCGGCAATCCCGAGACCGACGGCCGCGACGACAGGTGTGCTCATGCCGCGATCCGCGCGCGGCGTTGCTCGAGCCGATGGGAAACGAGTCCCGTGGAAAGCAGTTCCGGTGAGGAACCGGCCACCGCGTCGTCCCGCCTGAAAAGATCCGCCGTCGAAACCACCTCGCCTTCCATGCCCGACACCTCGGTGATCGTGGTGACGAAGCGCCGTCCCCGCTGGTCGCGCGCGAGGTGAACGGCCAAGTCGATGGCAACATCTACGCCCGTGAAAAATGCGAACTTCAT
>DAINNS010000003.1:10824-22442 GCA_036735765.1 Ilumatobacteraceae bacterium
CGACCAAGTCGATGGCCGAAGCGATCTGTTCGCGAACCGCGCGCAACGGCAGGTCGAGACCGGCGAGGAGAATCATCGTTTCGATTCGACGCAACGCGTCGCGCGGTGAGTTGGCGTGCACCGTCGACAACGACCCCTCGTGGCCGGTGTTCATCGCCTGCAGCATGTCGATGGTCTCGCCCGCTCTCACTTCGCCCACGATGATGCGGTTCGGTCGCATGCGCAGTGAGTTGCGCACGAGGTCGCGCACATTGACCTCACCCGCCCCCTCCGAGTTGCCGGGTCGCGCCTCGAGGCGCACGAGGTTCGGCAGACGCAGTGCCAGTTCGACCGCGTCCTCGATGGTGACGACGCGTTCGTCTCGACCGATGTGTGTCGAAAGGACGTTGAGCACGGTCGTCTTGCCCGTACCCGTGCCTCCGCTCACGAGAATGTTCATCCGCGCCTCCACGGCCCCGACGAGAAAGTCGGCGGCATCGCGTGACAGCGTTGCGGACGCCACGAGGTCATCGATCGACAAACCGGACGACGTGAACTTGCGCACGGTCACGGCGGGACCGTCGACTGCAAGAGGCGGAAGGATCGCATTGAGACGTGAGCCATCGGGCAGGCGCGCATCGACCATCGGTGATGACTGGTCGACCCGCCGTCCCGATGACCGGACCATGCGGTCGATGACCACGAGCAACTGGTCTTCGGACTCGAAAGATCGGGGGCTGCGTTCGATCATTCCGCCACGTTCCACCCACACGTCGTCGAAGCCGTTCACCATGATTTCCGAAATCGTCGGGTCGTCGAGGAGATCCTGAAGAGGGCCGTAGCCGAGGAGTTCGTTCACGACGTCGCGACGCATCGCCTCTCGTGCGCCGGGATCAACGAGACCGATGAACTCGGGCAATGCGAGCGCAGCATCGACTTCGGACTCGACGAGTCGACGCAAGTCCTCGTCGGCCATCGTCGTGCGTTCCGGCACCGCAGCGAGACGCCGACGAACCACGCTGACGATCGGCTGGGCGCTCATCGACCCACCAACCACACGCGGTTGTTGGCGATCGCGAGGAGCACGTCAGCAAGTGATGCCTCGGGCACACCGAGCGAAACGAGTGTGTCCTGCGACGGCTCGAGGTCGGCGGTGTCGGGTGACTGCAGGATCACGGCGCGAGCCGCGACGCGCTGCGGACCCGTTTCGCTCGTGTCGTACACGTCGACGATGCGTCCTGCTTCGAGAAGTGCCCCGACCCAACGTTGTGGGTCGAGCTTCGCCGACACGGCGACGTAGCCGTCACCCAGACTGCGAACCCTGCTGGCGGCGAACGCCGTGGCGAGAACCTGCTGGCCCGACACGAGGTCATAGGCGAGGACGCCCTCGGGCAGGGAATCAGGCGAAGTGATCGCACCTTCGGCGCGTACCGATGCCGGCACCATGCGCACCTCGACCGCATCGCGGACGACATCCGCGGAGGTTCCATCGGACAGCGACCGTGTCGCCATGATGACGGGTACGAGATCACGCCCGTCGTCGTTCCCACGGGGTGCGAGTGCCAACACGCCGACGAAAGCCATCGCAAACGCGGCGGACGCCGGCAACAGTCGACGGCCGATGGATGGGCTGTTCATGAACACACTCCGTGATTGTCGAGGGAGCACACGCTCCATGTGATGAGACCAAAATTTCCCCCGCCGAGCGACGATGCAGTGCCCGACGATGATCCGGTGGTGAAAGTGACCGTGATGCTGCGTTGTGCCACAGCGCCGGAGAAACGCACCCCGACGACGACCGCACGCGCGAAGCCGACGATCGTGTGTTGCGCGTTGCTGCCGTTCAGTCGCGGGTACCGATAGATGGGCATCGTGATCGTCTTGCCGACCACCGAGGCCAAGTCGAAAGATGTCGACGGCGCGCCCGGACTGCCGTTGAGAACGTCACCGACCGCAACGACTCCCGTGTAGCCGTTCAAGATCCACCCCTGCGTCTCGCTGTTCGACACCGACCCGCCGTTGAAGTCGAGAATCGACCAGTTGCCGGAGATCGAGCCGCCGCAGAGTTGGTTCGGTTGTTGGAATGTGATCGTGGCCTTACGGCCGGCGGGGAACCCCGCCGCGATCCACGAGGCGATGTCGGTGTTGTCGGCGCAAAGACCGAACGGCCACACTCCCGTGAGAGCCGACGGAGCGCCGACGCGGACACCCGTCGAGGCGCGAACGGTGCTCGTCGACCGACCCACGAGGCCGGCAAACATGAGCCCGACGTGTTCGGTCGCTTCCACGGAGACAACGCCGGCGGTACGCGTGCCCGTGGCCGAACACGTCTGTGCCGTCGGTGTGGCACCGTCGACCCGCAACAACGCGAGCGCATCGGATGTGCACGAAGCTCCACCCGCTGCCCAGTCGCGTGCCGACGCCACGGCGGTGGCCTCGACGGAGTTCTGCAGCCGTTGCTCGGCCGTCCAGACGCGACCGGCATCTGCGACGATCGCAAGCGTCAGGGCGAGCGGAAGGAATGCGACCGCCACGAGTATCGCGACGATGCCGCGTTCGTCGCCGTCGACGTCAGCGCGGACAGGCATAGGAAGAGGTGGCGCGCAGTGTGACACTGCGATCGCCGACGATGGGAAGCGGAACCGTTTGCTGGGCGGTAAGGCGCAGGCGCATCCTGCCCGCTGTGCAATTGTCGAGCACCTCGCACGAAACCGTGCCAACGTCGTTGCCCGCGAGGTCGGTGGTCGCGGCGACACACGCAGAGGTGGGCGTGACCGACCCCACGCGCGCACCGTTGCGTGCGGCCGATTGAAGGTTCAACTGATCGAGATAGACCCCGCCACCGAGGATGATGGTGAAGAGAAGGACGATGAGGAGCGGCAACACCAGAGCGAACTCGACGGCGACGACACCCGCATCGTCGGGTCCCCGGGTCCGAGACCCGGGGACCGAACGACGCCGCGTCACGGAAGGATCGAGTCGAAGATCCCGTCGATGCGGCCGCCGAGCGCGGCAGCGGCGACTGCCACCACTGCCACGATGCCGGCAAGCAGCACCCCGTACTCCGCTGCCACTCCGCCGTGGTCGTGCGCTTCGCGCACGTCGGCGAGGCGGGTGTGAATGCGAGCGATGAATCGCTTCATTTCTGTCTCCAGTCTCATGTCGTCATTGCAGGCCGGTTGGCCCGAACGACAGGCAACGGAAGGAGATGTACCGAGCAACGCGCTCACGGTGCGACGGGACCCTTGTGCAACGGGTCAGCGACAGGTGTTTCGAGAAGTTCTCAGGCACCGAGCGTGCGAGTGAACCCCGTGGGAACGACGATGTCATCGCGATCGAGTTCACCGACGTGCGACTTTCCGAGTCCCAACAGAGCAGAGTCGATTCCGCCTCGCAGGATGTCGAGAACGTTCTCGACGCCGACCTGGCCGTTTGCCGAAAGACCCCACAGGTAGGCGCGGCCGATCATCACGGCCTTGGCGCCGAGAGCGAGACACTTCACGACGTCACTGCCGCGCCGCACGCCGCCGTCGAGCACCACTTCGATCTGATCACCGACGGCATCGGCGATCGCGGGCAAAACCCGAATGGGTGCGGGCGTTCCATCGAGGTTGTTGCCTCCGTGGTTCGACACCGACAGCGCCGATGCGCCGGCATCGACCACCCGCTTTGCGTCGTCGACGCGACACACGCCTTTCACCATGAATGGACCGTCCCACTGCGCGCGAAGCCATGCGATGTCATCCCAACTCGGCGGCGGGCTTTGCATCCACTCGAAGTACGCGCCGAAGAACGTCGGAGGCTTCTCCCCCGGCGCCGCCATGTTGGGCGTGGTCAGATCGGGTAGACCGAGCGTCTTTGCGTACATCCACAGCCACTTCGGTCGCGAGAGACCCTGCGGCGCGAGTTTGATCATTTCCTTCAGGCCGACCTTTTCGGGAATCCACGGGCTGCCCCAGTCGCGACCGTTCGAGAAGGTCCAATCGAGGGTGACGATGATGCCCTTGGCCCCGGCTGCCTTTGCGCGTTCGAGGCGTTGCACCATCGTGTCGCGACCGCCCGACCAATACATCTGGAACAGCACCTGGCTGTTCACCGCCGTCACTTCTTCGATCGACTTGCTCGCAAAGGAACTGAGACCCATCGCCACACCACGGTTCGCCGCGGCGCGTGCGACCGCAACCTCACCCTCGGGGTGCACTGCCTGCACTCCGGTCGGCGAAATGATGACCGGCATCGACATCTGCTGGCCCATCACGTTGACGGACTGGTCGCGACCCGCGTGGAGGCCGGCGATGTGCGGTGCGAAGCCGAGTTCGTCGAAGGCGTTCAGGTTGTCACTGAACGTGAGACCCTTTTCCGAGCCACCCACGATCGCGCCGTAGACCGACTTGGGCAGGCGCTTTTGCGCTCTGCGCTGTGCGACGGCGACGGTTTCGAACCACGGATTGCCCATGGCGGCACAGCCTAGGTTCCGCGCGCCGTGTTCAAAAGCCCGTGTTCAGAAGTTGTTGTAGGGGGACTCGAACACGGCAGGCTCGACCCAACGGAACAGGACCACGGCCGCAGCGACGAGACCGACCCAGGCGAGAACAGCGCGGGTGCGCGGATGCGTCGCGAAGAACTTCTTCATTCGCCGCCTCCATCACCGTCTCCATCACTATGGCCGAGTGTCGCGAGGAACTCGGTGAAGGCAACCGTCACCTCGTGGGCACCGTACTTCGTGAGATGCGCGCGATCCTGGTACTGCAGGTTGAGGCCGGGTTTGGCGGGATCATCGAGAATCGGCCGGGCATCGAACATCCCCGCACCGGGGACGAGCTCAGACACGCGCCGCAGGTCGATCAAGTCGTTCGACTCTCCGAAGGACGGGAAGTAGTAGAAGAAGACGTTCTTCACTCCGGCCTCACGTGCGATCTTCAACATGTCACGCATCACCGCGATTTCTCCTGCCGCCCGGGAGCTGTCGAGGTCGACGGGCACGTAGCGCGCAGCTTCGCGCGTGAGGTTGTCGATCTTGCGCTGCGTCGGCTGCGGTGTCGCGTCGGTGTATGGCGCGGCGGCGACGGGTCCCCAAACAGGCAGGACGGTTCGCGCACAGTCCCCGAGCGGGTCGACCGCCTGATCGACGTTGCGGAACGCATTGTCAAGACCGACCTGCAGGTGTTCGAAGAAGAACTTAACGGGCGAGGGAAAGTACGTTCGCAGGTAGACGTCGCCGAGACCGACAATGTCGCGCTCGATCAGGGCGTCGAGATAGCCGGAGTACGCATCGGCCCCGAAGAGCGCATACGAACGATTGGTGAGCGCCGCACTTGATCGCGGGGGTGCGGAGTCACCGGCGGTTCTGCTGATGAGAAGTTCGATCCCGAGCGAGTCGGGCGCTCCGCGTTCGCGCAGGTAGGTGCGCAGCGCCATGTTGGCGTCGGAATCGGCATTCCCGAGCAAGACGATCTTTTCGGTGCGGTGGTCCGAGGTGCCCGAAAGACGCAGGTCGACCAGATCGTTGTCGATGCCGAACCCGGTGCGACTGGCACCGATCAACAACAGGTCGGCTGCGGGGGCGTCCTCTTCGAAGATCTTCGCTTGACAGCGGTTCACGTACTTGCCGGGCACGTGGCCGGCGCGCAACCAGCTGTAAGAGGGAACGAGAACGAGGGCGAGCGCGAAGATCGGAACGACCAGACGGCGGACGAGCAGTTTTCTAGAACGCATAGTTCGCCACGTACGAGAGAAGAACGACGAGAGAGAGCGTTGCGATGCGGTTCGCCGTGCGCGCGGTACGCGACCCGAGGTCGGCCGCCTTCGGAGCGAATGCCATCAGCAAACCGTGCGCGACGCCCCAGATGATGTATCCGGGCTGCACTTCGTGCCACAGTCCCATGAAGACGAACGCGAGCGTGGTCGCCACACGTGCGTTGACACCGCGCAGGTTGAGTGGCAGGAAGAAGTACTGCATCACGAAGCGGGCCATCGACATGTGCCAACGGTTCCAGAAGTCACGGATGTCGACGGCGCGCCACGGACGGTCGAAGTTGGCAGGGATCCGGAAACCCGCGAGGGCGGCCCCTGCTTCGGCGATCAACGATTGACCCCAGAAGGCTGCGAACAAGTGGCCGAAGAGCGCAAGCAGAACGAACGGTGCCGTCCAACGCGCCAGGTCGGTACCGCCCGACTCTTGCACCAGCCATTCCGAGACGAGCACGGCGAGCAGCCAACCAGCGAAGAACTTGCGGTACAGGAACTCCGTCGCACCGACGTCGGGTTCACCGCTCCCCCGTTCGGTTTGTTCCCAGAGTGCGGTGCCGGAGAACACGGGACCGATGACGATCGCCGGCAGGAACCATCCGGCTGCACCGAGTGAGATCAGTCGCTGTGGCGCGGTCGTCGACTTCGCACCCAACAACTGCTTGGTCGTCATGAAGATGCGGACCACTGCGAATGCGACGCCCGCAGTGACGAAGCGCTGACGGGTGAAGACTTCACCGGCGAGGTCGGTGGTGAAGACGTTGAGCAAGAGCACGTACGGCACGTACTGTCGAATGGCAGATTTCTTCGGCAGGTTGCGCATCAGTCGTTCGAGCAACAGCGCCTCGGCGATCGTGATGAGCACGACCCAGAAGCCGGCGGGAGCGAGCATCAGCATGAATGCGGCACCAACGGCAGTGATGAACACGAGGCGTGATCGCCGCGGCAGGAAGTGCGCAACCGGGAGAATTGCAAGGATTGTGACGACGTGAGCGAGAGGAGTCACGGGATGTCACGTTCCACGCGGCTGGGCGGCGAGCGCGCGACGGTCGATCTTGCCATTCTGGTTGGTCGGCATCGCATTCAATGCCATGGCCTCGGCGGGAATCATGTAGGTCGGCAAGTTGGTTCCGAGGCGCTGCAGGTCGATTGCCCCGGCAGCCTCGCTGGAGAGATGGAAGAGAACGAGGCGCGCATCCGACCCCTCGCCCGACACCACGACGGCCACGGTCTTCAGGCCGAAAGTGCGGCGTGCAACGGTTTCGATTTCGCCGAGTTCGATGCGGTATCCACGGAACTTCACCTGTGAGTCGACGCGACCACGGAAGTACACGCCCTCATCGTCGATGCGCACGAGATCGCCGCTGCGGTACCACCTCGTGTTCGATTGATCGACGAAGGGCGACGGAGCATCGGTCGAATACCCCGCGAACACCTGCGGACCGCCGAGCAGCAATTCGCCTTCATCGCCGAGTTGCGGCTCTTCCATCACCGTGCCATCGACGGTGAACATCGCCGTGCGGTTGACACCGAATGGCCGGCCGATGGATGCGTTGCCATCGACACGCACCGATTCGGTGACGTCGGCGGCCGTGAAGGCGATGGTGGCCTCGGTGGGTCCGTAGAGGTTCCACATGCGTCCGCCGGCCGCCAGCCAAGGGCGGCATGCGGCGACGGTTTCCATCGGCAGTGCCTCACCGCAGAACAACATCGAGCGAAATCCGGGGAAGTCTTCACGACGTTTGCCCGCGCCCAACTGTGCGCCGACCAGCGGCACCGAGAACCACGCGTCGATTCGCTCGCGCGCAACGTATGCACCGGGCATCATCAGGTCGACCGCAGTTGGTGCAACGAGCGTCCCGCGGTGGCGCATTGACACGAAGATGTCGTGCATCGACAGGTCGAAGCTGAGATCGAAAAATTGCGAGAAACGCGCACCTTGGGGAATTGCCAGAAGACCCGCAACCCCGTCGACGTAAGCATCGAGATTCGCATACGAGATCGGAACAC
This sequence comes from Ilumatobacteraceae bacterium, assembly GCA_036735765.1. Taxonomy (GTDB): domain Bacteria; phylum Actinomycetota; class Acidimicrobiia; order Acidimicrobiales; family Ilumatobacteraceae; genus F1-20-MAGs119. The sequence continues at coordinate 18,562 of DAINNS010000003.1, forward strand.
CTTTCGGGCTGCCGGTGGATCCCGACGTGAACATGACGTACGCGGTGTTCCCTCCCGAGATCGGGATGTTCGTGGCGGTGTCGAGCCACATTTGCACCCGGTTCGGTGATGGCGCCACGGATGCGACGTCGATGAAGGGAACCGATGCTGCAACCTCGTGGTGCACGCCGGCGGTGGACGTGTCACCGAGCACGACGACGGGTCGTGCGAGGTCGACGATCGTCCGCAGGCGCTCGACGGGAAACTTCGGATTCAGTGGAACGAAGGTGCCACCGACGGATACGACGGCCAGGACGGCCAGGTAGGTCTCGATGCGATGGTTGCTCAACACCCCCACGCGGACGTCGGGCCCGACACCGTGACTGCGGAGAACTTCGGCGAGACCAGCCAGGCGCGCCGCCGCCTCGGGTTCGGACATTACGACTTTCTTCTCCGCGCCGAAGGCACCCTCGAAGACACTGCAATCGGGTTCACCGGCGCGCCACCTATCGGTGAGAAGCACCGCGCAGAGGGACATGTGCGTCAGTTGCGGTTGGCGGACGCGAATTCGACGATCTCGCGCACGGTCATGAAATGGATTGCATCGTCGTCGCTGACGTCGAGGCCGAGCTTCTCTGACACCGTCGTGAAGATTTCGACGAAGGCCAGCGAATCCCATGCCGGCGGGTTACCCATCCCCGACTCGCCCGAGAGGGCGACATCGCCGGCTCCGCGCGAGGCGAGCACCGACCCGATGATCGCCACCACTTCCTCAATCAACCCGTCGGCCACGCAATTTCTCCACTCGACTCTCGATGTCCACCCGCGCCTCGGTGAGGAGGCGCTGCTGGTCGGCCGTCCAGGTGTCGGCAGAACCGATCTGATAGCCACCCAGCCGCTCGTTTTGACGCTGACGCGCCTCGACGAGCGCCCGTTCGAGTTCACCTGCTGCGGCTTCGTCGAGGGGCAATCCGATGGTAGTCAACAACGACTGGAGAACCGATGTCGGATTCCTCGTGAAATCCTCGAAGTCGACGTGGTGCACGCGGTGCGGATGTTCCTGCCACGCATCACACAGCAATGAATTTGTTGTGCGCCACAACCAGATGTTGCGTTCGACCGCACCCCAGGTACTCCATGCATCGAGGTCGGCACCGACGTGCGGCCGCAGTCGCCCCATGCCGATGAAGCGCTCGCGTGCATCGAGCGCTTTCGACGGGTCGGGCCAGCCGACCGGCATCGGATCGGTTCCGGTGATCCACGTCGCCGAACGCACGAACGACTCGCAGTCGCGGATGATGATCGCGCCGTGCGCATCGGGCACCTGCCGAAGGATCTCGTCGAGGAGAACCGCGTTGTAATACGCGACGTCGACCAGCAGTTTCACACCGAGATCGCGTCGTGCGGCATCGAGCACAGCGACGCTGCGTTTGGTCGTAACAACCTCTTTTGCGCGCTGCGCGCTCTTGTAGCACTGGAAGTTGTCGAGGTTGACGAGTGGCAGGACGTCGGGTCCCGCGTCGTTTCCGAGATGGCCCTCGTGGAGCGCAGCGATGCCACTGACCATGTTCAGCGCCTCGGCGATGTACGACGTCGCCGTACGACCGGTACTTGCAACTGCGAGGAACATGGCTCAGGCCGTGGTCACGGGCGCGGGACGCGCGCCGGCCACCGTGGTGCGGTGCAGTTCGCGACGGAACCCTGCGTAGTCGTTCAAGGCGTAGTGCTGGGTCGAACGGTTGTCCCAGATGACGAGGTCTCCCGCCGACCAACGGTGACGCAGCGTGAAGCGGGCATCGGTGGTGTGTGCGTGCAACCAGTCGAGCAGCAACTGAACCCGATCGGCCTCGACGCCGAGCAGGTCGCGCACGTAAGCGCGGTTGAAGAAGAGGACATCTTTCCGCGTCTCGGGATGTCGAACCACGAGCGGGTGTAGTTCGGTGTCGTTTGCGGTGTCGTCGCAGACGATGTTCATCGCCGACAAGCCCGAGTGCAGCGGCTGCATCTTGCGCGAGTAGGCATCACGTGCCGTGTGCACGGCGGTCACCGACAACAATTCGGCGCGACGGTCGTCGGAGAGGTGCCGCCACGCGGCGGTCATCGACGCCCACAAGGTGTCGCCGCCGTACGGAGGAATGTCGATTGCGAAGAGCAACGTGAACGACGGCGGTTCGGGCTGGAAACTGAAATCACTGTGCCACGCGCCGCCAAAATTGAAGGCGCCACCGTCAGCGGCTTCCTTCAACACCTTGATGACCTCGGGATGGTCGGGGCTTGGTTCGATGAACGGGACGGGACCGGCCGGACCGAACCGACGGGACAATGCGACCTGTTCGTCGACATCGAGGGACTGACCGCGCACCACGACGACCTCGTGTTCGCAGACGAGTGCTCGGAGTTCGGCAACTTGCGAGTCGTCAAGGTGACGCACGTCGTCGAGGATGATCTCGGCGCCGAACACGCCGGTCAGTCGCTTCACCTCCACGACCGAAACCGTATCCGTCGTCAGTCGGCGACGAAACCCTTCCAGTTGCGCATGTAGCCGACGAAGGTGTCGGACAGGCCCTCATCACGCAGCGTTTGCCCCGACACCGGAAGTTCCCGCATCGCGAAGTCGGCGTTGTCGCGCATGAGCCGCGGAAAGTCGTGGTTCGTGATGGCCGCACGACCGATGACCGCGATGTCGGCACCCGCTTCGAGTGCGGCGCGCACGGCGGCGGCTGAGTACAACTTGCCGGCCACCGCCAGTCGCACGTTGCCGCGGTCGATCGAAGCGAAGATGTCGATCAACCTGCGGTCGGCCCAACCCTCGTCGATGGCGTTCTTCGCGCAGTCCCACAACGACATGTCGATCATGTCGACGTGTCCCGATGCAACGAGCCACGAATACACCTCGCGGATTTCATCGATCTTCATACCGAACCGTTCGGGCGACAGCCTCACGCCGACGTGGAAGTCGTTGCCGCATTCGCGGCGGATGCCCTCGATGATGTCGAGCAGCGGGCGTGCGCGATTCTCGAGCGACCCACCGAATTCGTCGGTGCGACGATTCAGTTCCGTGGACAGGAACTGGCAGAGCAGGTATCCGTGTGCGCCGTGCAGTTCGACGCCGTCGAATCCTGCCTCGCGACCGCGTCGCGCGGCTGCGACGAATGCGCCGATCATTCCGTGAACCTCGTCGCTCGTCATCGCCCGAGCGCCGGTCTCGGCATCGTCCGAAGGGCACACCGGCTCGGTACCGATGAGCTCCCGAGGCGAACGATTGCCGGCGTGGTGCAACTGAACGATCGCGACGCTTCCCGCCATCTTGATATCGCAGGCGAGCCGCGTGAGGCCCGCGACATGCGCGTCGTCGTGGACTCCCAACTGGCCCGCAAAACCGACGCCGACTGCCTGCACCGAGGCGGCGCACGTCATCGTGAGGCCGAAGCCACCGAGCGCACGCATCGTCAACCAGCGATGTTCGTCGTCGGACAACGTGCCATCGGCGTGGCTCTGCTGGTTCGTCAACGGCGCGAGCATCAGACGGTTGGGCATCGCCGGCCCGTGTGCGAAGTCGACGGAATCGAACGCTGTGTCGTTGTGTTGCTGGCTCATCCCCGCGACACACTAGGTCCGTCGGTAGCGTTCACCTTCCCATGACCCCGCCGCCGACCACCGACGTCACCGCCGAGGCGGCACGGCGCCGCACTTTTGCGATCATCTCGCACCCGGACGCGGGCAAGACCACGCTCACCGAGAAGTTCCTCCTCTACGCAGGGGCGGTACAAGAGGCAGGGGCGGTGCGCGCCCGGGCCGGACGCCGTGCCGCCACCTCCGACTGGATGGATCTGGAGAAGCAGCGCGGCATCTCCATCTCCTCCGCGGTGCTGCAATTTCCCTACCGCGGCCACACGTTCAAC
>DAINNS010000004.1:0-21549 GCA_036735765.1 Ilumatobacteraceae bacterium
CGGTGATGTCGTGAAGGTCGAAGCAGACTTCGACATCGACGGCATTTCGATTCTTTCGCTCGTTGCGGGCAAGGAGCGCGTCGAGAAGTCGAATCGCCTCGAACTGCTCGCGTCGGACAAGCCGTTCAAGCCCGTGATCGAAACCAAGGCTCCGCGCGTCGAGCGTCCGCGTCGCGACGACAAGCGTCGTCCGCGCACCGACAAGAGCGATGCCTCCGCCGAAGGACCAGACGGGCGCAAGCGTCGTGGGCCATTCACTGCCCCACCCGAATTGCCGCAGCGTCCGAAGGCAAAGCGACTGAAGCCCGGGCGTGTCCACCGCAGCGAGGTCCTTGGTTCGCTCCCCGAAGCGCAACGCGCAATCGCCGAGCGCGTTCTGCAAGGTGGAATCCCCGCCGTACGTGCGGCCGTCGCTGAACAGAACAAGACACTCGCCGCAGAGGGCAAGGAAATCATTCCTGCCGACGGTCTCGTTTCGATGGCCGAGAATCTTCTTCCGAAACTCCGCGTTGCGGAATGGCTCGACCGCGCCGACGCGGCGGTTGCCGACCTCGATTCCCTCGATCTGCGTGATCTTCGCTCGGTCGTGACATCCGGCGACGACCCGGCGATCGCACGTGACGAGTCGACGCGCGCCATTGCGGCCAAGTTGAAAGAGGGCCTGGCAGCGCGTCAGGAGAAAGACCATGCAGAGTGGCTCTCCGACATCGACGCCGCACTTGGTGTCGGTCGCGTCGTTCGTGCGCTGAAACTGTCGTCGCAACCTCCGAAGGCGGGTGCTCGTTTCCCCGCCGAGTTGTCGACGAGGCTCGCAGCCGCCGCGTCCGGCGCGCTCGAGGTCGACGCACCGGCCGACCGTTGGGTTGCAATGCTCGAAGCCGCAGCCTTCAGTCCGGTTCGTTCACAGTTGACGGCCGCTGCCATTCCGGCGGTCGTGGCGCCCGAACTCTTGGCGTGTGTGACACGCCTTGCCCCCGCCGTGCCACAGATCGCGGCGAAGTTCGGTGTGGTCGTAGCCCCGGGTGCGGCGATGCCGCGGCCCCTGCGTCCGACCCGTCCGTTCGACAAGAAGGGCGCCGACAAGAAGGGCGCACCGCGTGGAGGTCGTCCCGGCCAACGTCGCGCCGACAAAGACAATCCGCAGTCCGAAACGAAAGCGAGCACCGAAAATGTCTGACATCGTCCAGTATGAAAAGCGTGGCCGCGTCGGCATCATCACGCTGAACCGTCCCGAAGCGCGCAACGCCGTCAATGGTGACGTTGCGAGCGGCGTCGAAGCCGCCATCGACCAAGTCGAGGCCGACGACGACGTGTGGGTGGCGATCCTCACGGCCAACACCGCCGGCCAGGAAAAGCCTGTCTTCTGTGCAGGCGCTGACCTGAAGGCGATCAACTCGGGCAACGCCGCGGCGCTGAACACCAAGCGCGGAGGCTTCGCCGGCCTCACGTACCGCGACCGTCGCAAGCCGGTCATCGTCGCCGTCGATGGTCTTGCCACCGCCGGCGGTTGTGAGATCGTTCTCTCGTGCGACCTCGTCGTCGCCTCGACGCGCTCGGCCTTCGGTCTCGCCGAGGTGAAGCGCAACCTCATCGCTGGTGCCGGTGGCTTGTTCAGGTTGCCCCGCGCCATCGGCCAGTCGGCTGCGATGGAGATCATCCTCACCGGTGAACCACTCCCCGCCCAGCGCGCGTACGAACTCGGTCTGGTGAACCATTGCGTCGCCCCCGACCAAGTCATGCCAACCGCTTTGGCGCTCGCCGAAAAGATCTGCGCGGCCGCACCTCTGGCGGTATGGGCCAGCCGCAAGGTCGTGCTCGCCTCCGCCTACGAAACCGACGAGGCGCTCATCAAGATGACGAACGCCGAGTTCGCGGGCGTGATGGCGTCAGAGGACACCAAGGAAGGCCTGACCGCGTTCATCGAGAAGCGTCTGCCGAACTGGAAGGGTCGCTAGACCCGAGTCGCTCTCAGTGCAACAGCACCTGAGCTGGAAGACGCGCCTCTTCGAAGAGGTTTTTGGTTTGTCTGTCCCCCGGCAGAGCCAAACCCCGCAGCGCACACGTGGGATGGATGTCCCGCGCTCGCTCGATCACGATCGCAGCATGGGACGGGTCGCCCGAGAGACTGTGGAGAACCGCGGCGCCGTCGACGAGAGTGAGCACCGCACTCGCTGATTCGTGTGAAATCACGGTGTCGGTCGAGCCTGCATGGCCGCGCAGCACCGCAACCAGCCACGAATAAGCGAGGATGCCGCGCTGACCGTCGCGCGAAGCCGCGTACTCGGCCACGAGTGAGTCCGTGGATTGTTGGGTCATTGTCCCAGCCTGCCTCGCACGGCCTGGATGACGAGACGGCGACGTCGATGGGCCTCTTCGAAGGCGCCGATCGCTCGCACCGCTGAATCGTCACAACGGCCGATCATGTCGACGACATCACCGGAGCTGAGGAGGGCCCACTCGGCAGGTGGCAGCGGCAGGTCGCCATAGGCATCGACGGATGTCGGGGACTCACCCACTTGGTTCTGCGTTGGCGCGCCCTCGGGGCCGGAACCGCTCGGCTGGGGGCCCGGGCGGCCCTTGGTAACTCCCCGAAGGGCGGACTCGACGATGAGCTTGCCGATCGCGTGCGAGTTGCGGACGTGCCGAACAACTGCCCGAGCCACCTGGGACGGGTCGGAAGGGATCGTCATCGGGCCCCGGAATCTCAGCGGGCGAAAATCGGACAGTCGTCGTCGCCGACAGGACAGTTCGGTGCGGCGCGACGAACGAGGAGGAAACAGGAGGTACACATTTCTTCGTCGGCGCGACGCGGCTGCAATGCATCACCATCGGTCGAGCGGTCTTCGACTTCCTGTTCTTCGTCGTCCTCGTTGGGTTGGTCCTCGGCTGCGACGAGACGGTCCTTCAGGATCGTGTCGAGGTCGGCCTCGACGTCGTCAGGTGTCGTGAGGTCGTCGTCGTCTTCGTCGTCCGCAGCGCGACGCGCCACGGGGACGACCTCGTCGTCTTCATCCTCGGCATCATCGACAAAGGCTTCCTCGTCGTCGCCGAACTCCTCGGCTTCGTCTTCGAAACCTTCCTCGTCGAGGTCTTCAGGATCGATTTCATCGGCTTCGAGGTCGATCTCCCCTTCGACTTCTTCGCCATCGACTTCGTCGATCATCGGATCGTCGTCATCGATGATGTCGGCCTTGTTCTTCGCGCTCTTGTCGTTGGACTTGGCGGCCTTCTTGCCGTCGGTTTTGCCTTTGTCGGTTTTGCCTTTGTCAGTTTTGGCTTTGTCAGTTTTGGCTTTGTCGGGCGTGGCTTTGCCTGCTGCGGCCTTCTTGGGGGCTGCGCTCTTGGGCGTGGCCTTCTTGCTTGCCATGAACAGGGAACCTTTCTTCGAAACCGTCGTGAGGACCGATCCGCGCGGGGATACTAGACACAGTCGGGCCTCTCAGGCGCGCACCATAGGGGTTGGCACGCCCCTTCGCGCAAATCCGAGCGATTTGTCGTTTGTCTCAGGACTTGTTGCGGCGTGATTCTGCGCGACGTTCGGCCTCGAGGCGTTCGAGTTCCGGTGCTTCTGTCGTGATATGCGTCATTGCTTCGGCGACGGCCCTGTGCCCGGCCTGGTCGCGAATCAGACGATGCATGTCAAGCGCAACCTTTCGGTACGCGGGGTGGCCCTGCGGGCTCGACCGCAGTTCGAGCATGTGGATGGCTTCCCGTGCGTTGAACTGCATCACATACCGAATGCGGTAGGCCATCGACACCGCGTACGGTGCCTGGGCCGGATATTCGCCCGCGAGCGCGTCGTAGAGACCCGCGCTGCGCTGCATCACCTCGTCGAAGACCCCCGTCTGGCCGGCGTCGTCGACCAATTCGGGGCGAACGTAGCCGTGGTCGGGTGTGAGTGGCTGCCACTCGATCGTGAGAAGTCGGTGGCGCTGCAAGTCGCGGAATGCGCCGTAGTCGGAGAGGATGTCGAACCGGTAGTCGGTGCGCTCGAAAGCGCGACCCGGCCGATGGCGCCGGTTGGTGCGGTCCCCCACGTAGGCCCTGATGAGCGCGACCTTTTCGTCGTGGGACATGCGTGCAATTCGACGGGATATCTCGGCTTCGCTGCGATTCGTGTGCGTGTAGCAGATCGCTGCAAGGAGTTTGTCCTCGCCTTCGGGGTCGAAGTCGGTGAGCGTGACCGATTCCGTGGCCGAGTCGTCGACATCGCCGTCGTCGAACAGGGCGCGAACCGCCAAATCGGTCTCGGTGGCCGTGTCGACGAGGTACTGGGACCAACGTCCACCGCGGTCGGGCTGGTCGACGCGGCGCAAGAAACTGGGGATCACCTTGCGGAGTTCGGTCAACATCAAGTCGGCATAGAGGCGGGCCTCGGGGAGCGAACTCGATCGCATCCGCAAAAGCAGCGACTCGAACGCTTGCCCGCTGCCGTAGATGCCGACATTCGAGAGTGCGGCGGCAGGCAACGCCCCTCGGACCGCGTCGAGGGCCTTCGCTCGCGTGGCTTGCCGGTAGACGAAGTCGCTGTCCTTCGGCCCCTGTGGAACGACCCGGCGCACATGGTCGGTCAGCGACTCGACGAGAGCGCTGTACGAATCGAACATGCGGTCCATGTCGCCGACGTAGCGGGTTCCGAACTTGCCCGTCAGGACGTCTGGGTCACGGAAATACCGGTAACGCCCCCCGAGTCTGACGTCGTAAGAGATGTAACGGGTGCTCTGCTCGAGGTAGCTCATGAGCCGGCCCCACTCGAGGATCTTCGTCAGGATGTTTGAAGCCTGTTCGCAGGCCAAGTGGACGCCACCCAACTGCGCCACTGAATCGTCGCCGTACTCGACGAACACCTTTTCGTAAAGGTCTTCGGCACGCGAGACGCCGACTGTTGCGTCGAAGGTCTGGTCGCCACGAATGTCCAACTCTCCGACGAACTCGTCGAGGAACAGTCGACGCAAGCTCTTCGCGCTGCGGCTGTAGCGCGCGAACAACGCTCCCTTGACGACCTCGGGCAGGTTGACCAGGGCGAAAACCGGCGAATCAAGGTTGGTGAAATACCGCCGCAGGATGTCGGCCTCGGCGGGACTGAACTCCTCGGGCACGTACACCGTCACGGCGACCAACTCTAGAAGTCCCGACACCGTTGGCGAGGGATCCGGCGACGGTCAGAGAACGCCGTCGGGGAGGCCGCCGATCGCAGCAAATTCAGCAGAAATTGCGTCCCGCAGTTCACGGTTCGCCCAAACATCGAGGGCGGTCAGGGCCAGGGTCTTCGCCCCGTCCACAGCGGCGCGGTCACCCTCTTCCCCACCCGCATAGTCGGCGAACCGTGCGGTGTGAATCGGGACGCCGCGGGGCGCAACGGCGATCATCGGGTGAATGGACGGTGCGAGGTAGCTCACGTTGCCCATGTCGGTGGAACCCACCACCATGCTGTTCGGTGACGGAGGCGCGAAGTCTCGACCGATCTGACGACCATTTGCGACGTACGCCGTGAGAAGCGCCGCGGAATCGCGGACGTCGGCATACGCGTGGTCTTCCCATTGAAGGTCCACCTCGCAACCCGTCGCGAGTGCAGCGCCGCGGAAGCAATCCTCGACGCGGGCCTTCAGGGGCTTCAGCGTCTCGAGCGTGTCGGAACGCACGTACCAGTTCATTGCCGCGTACTTCGGAACGATGTTCGGTTTGTCGCCACCATGGGTGAAGATGCCGTGAACGCGCTCGGTCGGCCTGATGTGTTGACGAAGAGCCGCGATCGAGTTGTAGGCGAGCACCGCTGCATCAAGCGCGTTGCGTCCCATGTGTGGTGCGGCTGCCGCGTGCGCTTCGCTGCCGTGGAAGTGTGCCCCGCACTCGTGGATCGCGATCGCGCGCATGGACGTGATGTCGACATCCGCCGGGTGCACCATCATCGCGGCGTCCAGGCCGCGGAATGCTCCGTTGCGCGCCATTGCAATCTTGCCGCCACCGCCCTCTTCGGCGGGTGTGCCGAACACTTCGAGGAAGCCTCCGGTGGCGCCGACGAACGACGCCAAGCCGAGGGCCGCTCCGAGGCCGGCTGCGGCAATCACGTTGTGGCCGCATGCATGGCCGATCTCGGGAAGCGCGTCGTATTCGAGGATGATTCCGACGTGCGAGCCGGCGGAGTTGCCGAGGGCTGCATGGAACGCGGTATCGACACCGAACGCGGATCGCGTGACCGACGCAAACCCCACCCCGAGCGCATCGGTGAGCACGTCGTGGGCGTGTGTTTCTTCGTAGTTGAGTTCGGGGTGGGCGTGGATGTCACGGCTGATCTCGATGAGCATGGGCGCCAAGCGATCAATTTCCGCAACGATGTCGCGTTTCATCTCGGCGAGATCACTCATGCTCCGACTCTATCCACGGTCACCGGGCCGGAATATGCGTCACGGCGGCATCGGGCCGCACCGTGACCGTCACCTCGAGAATCCCTCGCAACGGGGGGTCGTTTTCGAAGCGGAGTGTCGCCGGCCGGGTGAACGTACGGAAGTATTCCGAACCCGTTCCGACGGACACGAGTGGGTGTGGAAGGTGCGATTCGGAGCGCGTCCGTCGCCGAAAATCCACCCGTTGCCGCAACGACATGCCCTCGTCGACGACGAGCCAGTCGAGGCGTCCGTCGTTTGGATGGGCGCGCGAGAAGATGCGACGGCCCGCCACGAACGAGGTCGACGACACGATGGTGTACTCGCCGTGGATCCAACGGCCCATGGTGACCCACGAGATGGTCGACCGTTCGTGGCGGCGGCCACGGGAGTCGAGCGCGACGATGTCGACGACATCGAGCGGGAGACGAAGCCAAGGGCCGATGTGGCCATTGCTGACCGTATTGCCGAGTTCGCGCGAGAGATCCGGTGTCGGGGGCGTGTCACCGTCCTTGCGTTCGACGACTTCACCCCAATTGGCTCCGCGTTCGATGGTCATGCCGGCTCTCCCCCGACAACTTCGCTTCCGACGACAAGCCCGCGGAACATTGCCTTCGCCGCTCGCGACGCGGCGGCTGCGAGGTCCGGATTCGGTGTCGTTCGTTCGATCTGTCGCAGCAGGTCGACAAGCTGACGGACCGTGCGCACGAAGTCGCCGGCACCCATGTCGGGCACGACGTCGAGAATGCGGTCGAGGGATCCGTTCGATGCCCACACCGCGGCGGCCCGGGCAAAACCGTTGTCCGGGAACCTGTGCATCGGCAGCCCCGCTGCTTCCTCGGCGTCACGAATCTCGACGCTGAGGTCCTCGAGCGCATCGATTGCTCGCTTCACGGCATCGGAGGGATTGGGATGGTCCGCGTCGTCCGATGATCGCCGTTCGTAGACCAACGCGGACACGGCGCCCGCCAGGTCGGGAACCGACAGACCGTCGAAGATTCCCCGCTCGACGGCTTCGGCCACCAACATGTCGCACTCGTGGAACACGCCGGCGAGGATCGATCCCGACGGCGTCAAGGCCCAACCTTCGATGAAGCCGCGCTCGCGCAACAGCGCAAGAACACGGTCGAACGTCGCAGCGACCGACCGCGACTCCGCTGCTAGCTCGGCTTCGATGCGCTCGATGTCCCGACGAATTCGGTCAGCATTGTCGGCGTGACGCATTCGTTCGCGTAGGTGCGGGTCGGCGGTGATCGCCTCGTCGGGGCCCGTCGGATTTTCGTCCCTCGGCGCGCGGTGGCGGAAGTTCGCGAGTCGTTGCGCAAGTGTTTTGACGTCGACAGGATTCCAGGTCGAGAACTCCTCTGGAATCTCGATGCGCCCGACATGGCGGGGCGTCGCATCGAAGTCGTCGAGTAGAAGTCCACGTACGCCCTGTCGTCGGTCGAGAACCGTCACCTTCAGCCCGCGTTTGCGGGCTGCGGTTGCGACAACGAGGAACTGCTCTTCCCTGCCGTCGGCCATTCCGGCGATGACGTCCCCGGGCGTGAGGTTGTCCCACAGTGCCCTGTCGTTCGCGGCGCGGGTCGGTGCGTCGAGACCGACACCCTTTGCCCGTCGGTATGCCCAGATGTCCCCGTAGGGACTTTCGGCCCGCGCGATGGATCCTTCCATTGCTTCACGTCTTCGTTCGAGGCGCGACTGCATGGCCACCACCGTCGAGTTCGACTGGAACTGGGCGAAGGAGAGGTTGAGGAGATGTCGAACCTCGCGTTCCGCGTGGGTGCGAACCAGGTTGACCGTCATGTTGTACGTCGGTCGGAACGCCGATGTGAGCATGAACGTCTTGTTCGTGGCGTAACGCGCAACCTCATCCAGCGACACGAACGGACTCCACACCGTCACCGCATGACCGACAGTGTCGATTCCGCGCCGACCGGCGCGTCCGGTCAACTGCGTGAAATCGGATGGCTTCAGCGGGACGTGGCGTTCGCCGGTGTAGCGGGTGAGTTTGTCGATCACGACCGTTCGCGCCGGCATGTTGATACCGACGGCGAGGGTTTCCGTGGCGAAGACCACTTTCACGAGCCCGGCCGAGAATGCTTCCTCGACCATTTCCTTGAAGGCGGGTACCAAACCTGCATGGTGCGGGGCCACGCCCGACGAGACGAGGTCGACGAAACCGTCGAAGTCGAGGGCACGGCGTTCCTCGTCGGACAGGCGTGCACCGTGTCGTTCGGCGATTTCGCGAATCCTGCGTGATTCGGCACCGGTCACGAACGACAGCGCGTTGCGTCGGCAGGCCTTTGCCGCGTCGTCACACTGGTTGCGGCTGAAGATGAAATAAATCGCCGGCAACAGTCCCTGATGCTGCAATTCCTCGATGATCTCCGTTCGCCCGGGTGGACCAACCCGCGAGTCTCGGTCTCGTCGCCGTTTGTCGCCGCGTGAAGTCTGCCCATTGCCTGCGACGACCCGCTTCAGCTTGTCGTTGATGCGCGAGCCGTCGAGGGTCGGCATCACTCGGGTCATCGCCGTGGCTTTGTCGTAAAAGGCGTGGTGGTGTTCGAGCGGCACCGGTCGCCGCGTCTCGACGATCGCGCGGGTGTCGCCACGCACGGTCGTGAGCCACGCGGCAACTTCGTCGGCATTGGACACGGTGGCCGACAGGCAGACGAGGGCCACCTCGAGCGGAAGATGAATGATCACCTCTTCCCACACCGGGCCCCTGTACTCGTCCTGCAGGAAGTGGACCTCGTCGAGGACGACGTAGGCGAGGTCGTCGAGCGCATTCGACCTCGCATAGATCATGTTGCGAAGTACTTCGGTCGTCATGACGAGAATCGAAGCCTCTGAATTCACACTCGTGTCACCGGTCAACAAACCGACACGATGCTCTCCAAACAACCTCTGGAAGTCCTTGAATTTCTGGTTCGAGAGAGCCTTGATCGGAGCCGTATAGAAGGCCCGTTTACCCGCAGTGAGGGCGGCGGAGATGGCGTGTTCGGCGATGTAGGTCTTTCCCGAGCCGGTCGGCGCCGCAACGAGAACGGAGGCCCCCTCGTCCAGGGCCCGGCACGCCGCTATCTGGAACGGATCGGGTGAGAAACTCACGATGCAGCACGTGCGCGACGACGTCGACGCCAAGCGACGGTGTAGCCGATGCCCACGGACACGCCGTAGAGCAGACACATCGGTAACGAGAGTGCAAAGAGCGAAACGGGGTCGCCGGATGGCGTGATCACCGCGGCGGTGAGAAAGATCAACATGATCGCCCAGCGCCATTGCATGACGAGCTGGCGCGGCGTAATGACGTCGACGAGTTGCAGGAACACCAACAGGACGGGAAAGAGAAACCCGATTCCGAAAGCCAAGACCATCGTGAAGACGAGATTCACGTACTTGGTGATCTGGTAGGCCTGCTCGACGTCGGTCCCCGACCAACTGATGAGGAACTCGAGAGCCTTGTCGAGGGTCCAGTAGGCGATGTAGCCCCCGAGCGCGAAGAGAACGACGCTCGAGGCCACGAAACCAACCGCGTACTTCTTCTCCTTTCGATGGAGAGCAGGTGCAACGAATCGCCAGATCTGCCACATGATCACCGGTAGCGCGAGAATGAGGCCTCCGTAAACGGCAATGCGCATGCGCGCCGCCAACCCGTCGAGCGGCCCGAGTCCGTACAGGGTTCCGTCGCAACCGAAGTCGGGTCGTTCGTCGCACAGGTTGCGGTACGGCTTCGTCAGAAACCGCAGAAGGGGCTCGTATTGGAGGAGGACGAGGATCATCCCGATGGCTACGGCAAGCAGTGAGCGGATGATGCGGAATCGCAGTTCTCCGAGGTGCTCGGTGAGCGTTGCTTCGTCGTCGGGTCTGCGAACCCGGCGCTTCTTACTGCGCAGGGCCATCGTTCGGGGTTTCCGTCGTGTCAGCCGATGGTGGGGCTTCGTAGGGAACGAAGGGCGGGTCGTCCGATCGGGCGTCGGATGCCGCCGGAGTGGTGCTCGGTTCGCCGCCGGTGAAGATGCGGCGGGCTTCATCTGCGGTCTTGCGCAGTTCGTTCACTGGTTCGGAAAATGTCGAGGTGACATCGCGCTGGATGCCGCCGGCCACGCGGCGGATCTCGTTGTACACGCGACCGAATTTGCGCATGGCCTCGGGCAGCTTTTCCGGCCCGAGTACAACCAAACCGATGAGCAGCAAAACCACGATTTCGCCACCAGAAAGGTTGAACACGATCCGAGTCTAGGAACCGCCAACCGCAGGGTCACTAACCTCGGCGTTCGTGATCGGATTCGCCCACCGTGGCGCCAAGGCCTACGCCCGGGAAAACACCCTCGAGGCCTTCGCGCTGGCCCTGCGCCTCGGTGCCACAGGTCTGGAAAGTGACGTCTGGCTCACGGCCGATGGTGTTCCCGTCCTCGACCACGACGGAGTGGTCAAGGGCCGTCTGCGCAGCAAGCCGATTTCCACTGTCGCGCGCGGCGATCTTCCCGAGCACATCCCGACACTCGAGGAACTCCTCGTCGCGACGGAGCCGGGCGTTCCGCTGTCACTCGATGTGAAGGATCCTGATGCCTTCGGGACAATCGTCGACGTGTACGAGCGTCAGCGGCGAGAAGCGTCGGGACTCCTCTACCTCTGTCACCCCGATCTTGCGATCTTGCGTGGCAACGACCGCTTTGCTGGCCGGGTGACCCTCGTGCACTCGACGCGCATCGCGCGAATGAAGGAAGGCCCCGAACGTCATGCAGCCGTGTTGCGCGAGGCCGGCGTCGGTGTGGTGAACATGCCGTATCCGGACTGGACGGGTGGATTGGTCGCACTGTTCAAGCGATTCGATGTCGATTGCTTTGCCTGGGATTGCCAGCACGAGAGGCAGATCGCGGAGGTGGCGCGGATGGGGGTCGACGCGATCTACAGCGACTGGCCAGACAGACTCGCCGACGTACTCGCTTGAAGCTGCGAGACCGGCCTCAGAGCCAACGCCAGCGGCTGATCGGCCAGATGACGACGAAGGCTCGACCCACGATGCTCTTCTTGTCGACGGGACCGAACACGCGACTGTCCATCGACTGTGGTCGATTGTCGCCGAGAACGAACACTTGGTCGTCGGGTACCAGAACGGCGGCCATGTCGGGCTGACGACAACGAGCCACGAGGTCGGATTGTTGCGTGTCGCGATCGGGCAGGTAGGGCTCGTCCAATTGTTTGCCGTCGACGAACACGACGCAGCCCTTGATCGTGACGGATTCGCCGGGAAGGCCGATGACTCGCTTGATGAGGTCGTCATGCTGCACGTCTTGGCCGTTCGACGTCACGCGGTCGAACACGACGACGTCTCCCCTGTCGATGTCTCCGAATCGGTAGGACAGTTTGTTCACGAGCACACGGTTCGGTTGGAAAAGCGTCGTTTCCATCGACGGCCCGGAGATGTAGAACTGCTGCAGAACGAAAGTTCTGATACCGAGCGCAACGAGAAGCGCGACGACGAGCACGACGACCCAATCCCTGACCGCGCGGAACGAGTCAGAGGCCCTGCTGCGGCCGTCGACTTCTGCTTCGCCGGGGAGTTCGTGTGACACCCGAGCGAGGCTACTGCCGGTCACATCGACTCGATGATCTTTTCGACTCGCTCGTCCCTGCTCTTGAAGGGGTCTTTGCAGAGCACGGTTCGCTGTGCCTGGTCGTTCAGTTTGAGGTGAACCCAATCGACCGTGTAATCGCGCTTTTTCGATTTGGCCTTCTTGATGAACTCGCCACGAAGACGTGCGCGGGTTGTGGCGGGTGCGTTGTCGATCGCGTGCGTGATGTCGTCCTCGTTGCAAACGCGTTCGACGAGGCCCTTTGATTCGAGCTTGTAGTAGAGCCCGCGGGAACGACAGATGTCGTGGTACTGAAGATCGACCAACTGGGTCTGGGGGTCGCCGAGGTCGAGCCCGTGGCGCTCGCGGTATCGCTCGATGAGGCGGTGCTTGATCACCCAATCGACCTCGCGGTCGAGCGCAAACGGGTCCTTCTCGATCGTCGAGATGCAGTGGTTCCACATCTGCAGCGCCTTCATCTCGAACTCGGGAAACCCTTTTCGGTCGGCGTAGGTCAGTGCACGGTCGAGGTACTCGCGCTGAATGTCGAGTGCGCTCACCTCGCGGCCGTTCTGCAGACGCACGGTGCGTCGGCACGTGAGATCGTGGCTGATTTCGCGAATCGCGCGTATCGGATTCTCGAGAGTCATGTCGCGCAGGACAACCGAGGGATCTTCCATCATGCGCAAGAGGCAGGCGGTCGTGCCGACCTTCATGAAGGTTGTGTACTCGCTCATGTTCGAGTCACCAACGATGACGTGCAGTCGGCGGTAGTGCTCGGCATCGGCGTGGGGTTCGTCTCGGGTGTTGATGATGGGCCGGCTGCGGGTCGTCGCCGAGCTCATTCCCTCCCAGATGTGGTCCGCACGTTGCGAGATCGAATAGATCGGCCCGCGGGCAGTGTGCGTGATGCGTCCCGCGCCGGCGATGATCTGACGTGACACGAGAAATGGAATGAGAACCTGGCCGATCGTGGCCTGATCGTCGTCGCGTCCCGTGAGGTAGTTCTCGTGGCAGCCGTACGAGTTGCCCGCGCTGTCGGTGTTGTTCTTGAAGAGGTAGACGGTTCCGCGTATCCCCTCGTCCCGCAGTCGTTCCTCGGCGGAATAAGTGAGGTCTTCGATGCGGCGTTCGCCGGCCTTGTCGTGCACGACGACGTCGTAGATGTTGTCGCATTCGGGTGTCGCGTACTCCGGGTGCGATCCGACATCGAGGTAGAGGCGCGCCCCGTTCTCGAGAAAGACGTTGCTGCTGCGACCCCACGACACGACCTTGCGGAAGAGATACCTTGCAACCTCGTCGGGGCTGAGACGACGCTGGCCACGCAACGTGCAGGTGATTCCGTACTCCGTCTCGATCCCGTAGATCCGGCGTTCCATTCGCGACGCCGGGATCAGTCTGCGAGGAGGCGCGAAACCTCGCCGTCGTCGAGACGCGCGAATGCGCGGCGGGAGCCGTTGCGACGGAGAACCGCCACCTCGAGGTCGTCGGCGACGAGCGTGCGATCGGGGCCGGAGAGGGCCCGATTGGCAACCTTGACCGCCGTCGCGAGGTCGGGAACCGTGGAGAGTTCCGGTGACAAACGCGCGGCGATCGCATCGGCGTCACCGCCGAGCACCGAGTAGCGCTTCTCGTCGAGGACCGTGCCGTCGTAGAGGATGTGGAACAGCTGGTCGGCCGACGGGTCGACGCCGATCTCGGCCACGAGGATCTCGACTTCGAGTGGCTTCATCTCGTGGGTGAATGTTTGTCCGAGGATCTGTGCGTACTGGTTCGCAAGGCTGCGTGCATCGACGTCGGCCCGCGAGTACTGGTAACCCTTCAGATCGGCGGCGCGCACGCCCGCGACGCGCAACTGGTCGAACTCGTTGTACTTGCCGACACCGGCGAATGCGATGCGGTCGTAGATTTCGCTGACCTTCCGCAGAGTGTTCGACGGATTTTCGGCGACGATTGCGATTCCGTCGGCGTACTGGACGGCGACGAGGGCACGCCCGCGGGCGATTCCCTTGCGCGCATAGTCGGCGCGGTCCTTCATCACCTGTTCCGGTGCGACGTAGAAGGGCATGCTCATCGGCCGTCTCCTCCGTTGCGGGCACGTTGGTCGACGAGGATCTCATCGACCATGCCGGCGAGCCGGGCATCGTCGATGCGCGACCATCCGGCTGCGGTGATCGTCGCGGTCACCGGGTAGATGCCTCGCAGTGCGTCGGGTCCGCCGGTGGCCGAGTCGGCGTCGGCTGCCTCCCAGAGTGCGCGAACCGCGAGGCGAATGGCATCGTCCTCGGTGAGAGTCGACCGCCAGCCGACCTTGACGACGGTGCCCGCGTGGAGGCTTCCCGACCCCGTGGCGACGAATTCCTTTTCTTCGTAGCGTCCGCCGGTCGGGTCGTAATCCCACAGGCGACCGGCGCCCAGTGCGAGGTCGTAGCCGGCGAAAATGGGGACGACCACCATGCCCTGCATCGCCGCGGGAAGGTTTCCGCGCACCAGCATCGACAGTTGGTTCGCCTTGCCCTCGAGCGAGAGCATCTGGCCCTCGACCTTCTCGTAGTGCTCGAGTTGCAACTGGAAGAGTTTGATCATTTCCATTGCCGGGCCCGCTGCACCCGCAATGGCAACGCCGCTGAATCGGTCGGCCTCGACCACCTTCTCCATCGTGCGGTGCGAGATGAGGTTGCCCGACGTCGCACGTCGGTCGCCTGCCATGACCACGCCCCCCGCGAACCGCAGCGCAACGCAGGTCGTGGCATGTGGAACGGCGACCGTGCCCGCGCCGCTCGCCACGACGAACGGTTCTGCGCCCGTGCGGCGCAGGAGGTCGAGGAAACTCGCCCCCGGGTGGTCGTCGGGAGCAAAAAAGGGCATCGCCATGGGGGCTATTCCCCACCCTTTTGCACGTAGCTCTTCACGAAATCCTCGGCGTTCGATTCGAGAACTTCATCGATCTCGTCGAGAAGGTCGTCGAGCTCGGCCTTCAATTTCTCGCTGCGCTCGGTACCGGCCGCGGGTGCCGTGGATTCGTCGGCGACAGCGTCGTTGCCGCGTTCGGAGCGTTGCTTCTGGATGCGCTCGGCCATGAGCCCACCGTAGCGAAAAATTCTGGTCTCAGTACATACCGGGATCGACGAAACCAGAGGTCTCGCTTGCGCCGGCTCCGAGCATTTCGATGAGTTCTCGTGGCGTCTTCGACGAATCGATCAAGTCGCCGACGATGGTTCGGGTGCCACGCAGGGGTTCCATCATCGGTACGCGACGCAACGGCTCCTCCCCGACGTCGAAGACCAAGCTGTCCCAGTTCGCGGCGACGACATCGTTGGGCCACTTCTGAAGGCATTTTCCCCTGAAGAAGGCGCGTGTGGTGTCCGGCGGTTCGCTGATCGCCGCGACCACCGCGTCGGCCGACCACATCGACTCGAGTCCCACCCGGCGTGCGAGGCATCGTTCGGGACGCATGTCGTGGTACTGGAGATCCACTGCCTTCAACTTCGCGTGACCCGGCGTCAAGCCGTGACGCGAAGCGAGCCCATCGACGAGACGCATCTTCGCAACCCAGTCGACGATGTGTGAGACGGACGCGGGCTCGCGTTCGAGGCCCTCGAGGACCTCCTTCCACCTCGCGAGAATCGTCTCTCCTTCTCCCGGCGTTCCCGGGTCTTCGACGCACGCGAGGCCGTACTGCTGTGCGTATTTCTCGGCATTCTCGAGCAGGAGAAACTGCATCTCGAGGGCGGTGAGGCGTTGGCCGTTCACGCGCTCGACTGTCGCGCGAAGGCTCGCGTCGTGGCTCACCGCGGTCATCGCCTGAAGCGGGTTCGCGAGCAGAAGGTTGTGTGGCAGCACATCGTCCTCGATCATCGCGAGCACGATCGCAGTGGTGCCGACCTTGAGGAACGTGGCCACCTCGCTCATGTTGGCGTCTCCGACGATCACATGCAGCCTGCGGTAGAGGTTCGGATTGCAGTGCGGCTCGTCGCGCGTGTTGACGATGGGTCGTTTCAGGGTCGTCTCGAGACCGATCTCCTCTTCGAAAAAATCCGCGCGCTGCGTCAACTGGAAGGGCACCGTGTGTGACGCCCTGCCCGGCTGTTCGCAGCCGACCTTGCCGGCGCCGGTGAAGACCTGCCGCGTGACGAAGTGAGTGGTGATGAGTCCTGCCAGTCGACCAAACGGCAGATTGCGGTCGACGAGATAATTCTCGTGACAACCGTATGAATTGCCCTTACCGTCGGAGTTGTTCTTGTAGAGCACGATCTCGTGACCGGCGGGAAGTTTGGCGTTAGCGGACTCGGCGCTGCGTCGGATGACCTCTTCCGCCGCGAGGTCGAAGAGAACGACCTGTGACGCGCTCGTGCATTCGGGAGTCGAAACCTCGGGGTGTGCATGGTCGACGTAGTACCGCGCTCCGTTCGTGAGAACGCTGTTGACGAGGTGCATCTCGACCTCCGGTGGAAACGCATCGTCGAGAACGAAACCTCGGGCGTCGAGACCGGGATTCTCGTCGGCGAAATCCCATCCGATCATCTGCGGAAAATTGCCCGCGTAAGCGTTGACGAGAACCGACGAGGCAACGACCGGATTCGCATCGAAACCGCGAGTGATGATGCCGTATTCGGTTTCGATCCCGCAGACCTTGTGAATCGCCATGATGTGTGTCGTCCGCGGTGACCTAGAGGTACTGGCCGGTGGCGGTGCGTTCGATGGCCTTGCCGCCGCGCGACGCTGCGTCCCCGGCGTGTTCGTTGACGAGCGTTCGGATGAAGACGATCCGCTCACCCTTCTTGCCCGAGATGCGCGCCCAGTCGTCGGGGTTGGTCGTGTTCGGCAGGTCTTCGTGTTCCTTGAATTCCTGTCGCACGGACTCGACGAGGTCGCCGAGTGCGATTCCCCTGTCGCCGCCGGCGATGACCCGTTTGATCGCCAACTTCTTTGCACGACGGACGATGTTTTCGATCATCGCACCCGAGGAAAAGTCCCGGAAATAGAGAACTTCCTTGTCACCGTTCTGGTACGTCACCTCGAGGAATCGGTTCGCGTCGTCGTCGGAGTACATCGCATCGACCGCGGCGTCGATCATCGCTCGCACCGCACCGTCGGCATCAATGCCCGACGCCGTTTCGGCGGCGGCAATGGGTAGATCCGCGGTGAGGTAGCGCGAGAAAATCTGTGTCGCGGCAGTTTTGTCGGGACGCTCGATCTTGATCTTCACGTCGAGGCGCCCGGGTCTAAGGATCGCAGGATCGATCAGGTCTTCGCGGTTCGTCGCTCCGATGACGATCACGTTGCGCAGACCCTCGACTCCGTCGATCTCGGCCAGCAACTGCGGCACGATGGTCGACTCCATGTCGCTGCTGATGCCACTGCCGCGTGTGCGGAACATCGAGTCCATCTCGTCGAAGAAGACGATGACCGGCCAACCCTCCTCGCTCTTTTCGCGGGCGCGTTGAAAGATGAGACGAATCTGACGTTCGGTCTCCCCGACGTACTTGTTCAAGAGTTCGGGGCCCTTCACGTTGATGAAGTAACTACGCCCCTTTGCATCGCCCTGTTTCGCCGCGACCTTTTTCGCGAGGCTGTTGGCTACCGCCTTGGCGATGAGTGTCTTTCCGCATCCGGGCGGACCGTAAAGGAGAACCCCCTTCGGCGCCGGCAATCGGTGTTCTGCGAACAGGTCTCCGTAGAGGAAGGGCAATTCGACCGCGTCAGCGATGAGTTCGATCTGCGAGTCGAGGCCCCCGATGTCGGCATAGTCGATGTCGGGAACCTCTTCGAGAAGCAGGTCTTCGACGTCGGGTTGGGGCAGCTTCTCGAGGAGGAGCGACGAGCGGGGGTCGAGTCGCAGAAGATCACCCGACCGGAGGTGGACTCCGCGCAGTGCGTCAGCGAGTTCACAGATGCGCTCGTCGTCGCCGCGCACAGTGACGACGGCTCGGACGCCGTCTTCGCAGACTTCCTTCAGCGAGACGACCTCTCCCGAACCCTCGGGTGAACGCGCGATCACGACGTTCAGGCTCTCGTTCAACACCACCTCGGCGCCGCGCTCGACGGTCTCGTAATCGATGTCGGGATGCAGGTGAACTCGCATCTTTCGACCACTCGTCAGGATGTCGACCGTTTCGTCATCGTTCTTGCCGACGATGACCCCGTACGCCGAAGGTGGCTGCGACAACTTGTCGACTTCCTCGCGCAGCTGGGCGATGTGCTCGCGGGCCTCACGAAGCGTGTACGAGAGCTTCTCGTTCTGGGCGTTCTTGTGGGCAAGCTGACTCTTCGCCTCGAGAAGTTGTGCTTCGAGGCGCGCCACGCGGCCCTCTCCGCCGCCACCTTCCTCGTTGTGCCCGTCTCGCTGCCCAGCGGACATTGCGGTACCTCCGACCTGACGAGTTGCCCTGTCTCTCTTTATCACTTCCCATGGCCGGCCACGCGACCGCGCCCGGCCAATCAGTTGTCCGGTGCAAAATGTCGCGGGACAAAAGGTGACCCTCCGTACCGCGGCGTGTAGAGTCTGGGAACTAGTTCGCAAGACAAGTGTGAAGGAGCAGTCAATGAAGGTCTGGATCGATCAGGATCTGTGCACGGGCGACGGCCTCTGCGAAGAGATCGCACCGGATGTCTTCACGCTTCTCGACGATGGTCTTGCCTACGTGAAGGAAGGGTCGAAGATCTTCGCAACCGCCAAGGGCAACCCCCAGGGCGCCGAAGGACTCGCCAACTTCCCCGACAGCATGATCGATGCCGTCGTGGAATCCGCCGAGGAATGCCCCGGCGAATGCATCTTCATCGAACCCTGATTTTTCAGCCCTGATTTCTCAGCCCTGATTCAGGGTTTGTCGATCAGTCGCGCGGCGGTCAAAAAGCCGGTGTGCGCCACCATACGGTGATCGGGTCGTACGGCCTGCCCGTCGATGTGCCACGTGCGGTGCAGAACCTCGAGGGTGCGTTGGCCTGTCCAGGCTTCACCAAGGGCGGAACGTACCTGCATTGCCTGGGTGATCGACGGCGTGTACGCGACCAAGACTCCGCCTCTGCGCAGTGCGCCGACCGCGTGGTCGACGACGAGCCATGGTTCGGGTAGATCGAGCACGACCCTGTCGAAGGCGTCGCCGTCGATGCCGTCGTAACAGTTGCGAATGTGGACGTCGTAAGAGGCAAGCGCGGTCTCGCCGAGGAACGATCGAACGTTTGCCCGGGCGCGATTCGCGAAATCGTCACGCAGTTCGTACCCGGTGATGACGGCCCCGGCGCGCAGCATGGCCATCGAGAGTGCGCCAGACCCGACGCCAGACTCGAGGACCCTCACGCCGGGCCGAATGTCGGCGATCATGAGGATCGTGGCGAGATCCTTCGGGTAGATCACCTGCGCGCCGCGTGGCATTTCGACCACGAAATCCTCGAGTGTTGGTCGAAGGACGACGTAGCGCGCACCCTTGGTGGAGATGACCTCGGTGCCGTCGGGACAACCGACGACCGCATCGTGGGCAACAAAGCCCGCATGACTGTGGAACTCGCCACCGACAACCAGGTCGACCAGATAGCGACGTTCTTTGCGGTCGACGAACATCACTTTGTCTCCGAACCCGAAGACGTCACCGGAACCTGGTGCGTCGGCCGCCCCGATCGTGCTGGTCATCGTGACTCGACGTCGATCACGGCGCGCGACGTCCGTGCGGTCACGTTGCGGGGCGCCGGGGTTCCGAGAAAGCGACGTGCGACACGACCGACGAGAATGGCCTTCGCGAATGTCGAGGAACGGCGTGCGAGAGACGCGGTCAACCGCCGTCGCATGGGGGGCCGACCGATCACGAGGCCTGCAACGAACGTGAGACGCCGGACATTCTTCGAGGGCATGTCAGCGCCTGAATTCGACTCGGGTGGCGCGACGCGATCCACGACGACGGCCAAAGAGGTACGACACGACGACCAACACAACGGCGGCTGCTCCGGCGATCGCGACGATGGTTTGTTTCTTGTTCTCCACGCGACCTTGCAGGTCGTCCTGGAGGGACTTGAACCTGCGCTCGAGGTCGTCACGGGAAATCTTCTTGTTCGCGTCGGTGTTTGACATGCAGGTCTCCTGTCGTGGCTCAGAGTCTCGTGCGGCGAATGCGTGAGGCGGCGAATCCGACGACCCCGGCGGCCAGCACCGTGCAAATCAGGTACGGAACGAATGACCACGCACCCTGGAAGGCTGCGTTATCGCCGAGATCCTGAACGGCGCGCAGCAGGCCGAGTGTCAACATCACCACGCCGAGGCTGAGGAAGCACATCGAGACGACGCCCCAGAGGATCCAACGTCCGGCTCCGCGTAACGGCTCGATTGTCTCTTGGCGTGCGTACGCGACAACCAAGTCGACGATCTCTGCATCGCGCGCGCGGGATTCGGAAGCCATGCGTCAAGTGTCGCAGCGAGTCGTCGATTTTGCACCGCTCCGATTGTCAGCCGGCACCTTTTCAGCCGGCATCAAGGACGCGAACCTGGCCCGAGGATGGCCCATTCGGATAGGTGACGATCGCCGAGGCCAACGCCTCCCACAGTGGCCTGTAGTTGCCCTGGTCGGCCCAGCCCGCCCCGTTCAGGAAGAGCGCAAAGACGACCTCGTCGTCGGCGTCGACGGGCATGACTCCGCCGAGGGATTTCACGTTGAGCAAGGTGCCCGTCTTGCCGAGCAGCTTCCCGGCTGCCGGTGAGTCGACGAGGACCTCCTTCAGGGTGCCGGCTCGACCTGCGACGGCGAGTCCCTTCTTCAAATCGCCGTTGATGGGACTGCGTTCGAGGAGTTCGACGAGCGCCGCACACGTCATTCGGTTTGCTCGTGAGAGTCCCGAGCCGTCCTTTGGCGTGACGCCCTCGATGCCCCACTGTTGGAGAAGATCGCGCACGACGGCCAGGCCGGCGCCGGTCGTGGGCTGCAACGAACGTGCGAGTCCGACGTGACGCAGGAGGATCTCCGCGGTGTTGTTGTCGCTGTTCGTCAGCATCTCTCCCACCACCGATGCAATTGGGGCCGAGGAAATTTCTGCGATGGTGTTTGCGGGTGCCTCGGTCTTTGCTTCGCGTGGCTCGCCCACGACCGTGATTCCCCGTGCCCGCAAGAGACGGGTGAATTCAGCCGCAGCGGCCACTGCGGGATTGTCGGGCTTCAACGGATTTCCGATCACCACCCCGTCGTTCACCATCAGTGCGCCGAGAGGTCCGGCTTCGGTCCCGCGAATTCCCGACGACCAGTCGTCGAGGTAACGGTCGTCGTCGAGATACGACTCGTCGCCCACCACGCTTCCCGTGATGCTGACGACCCCAGCAGCCTTCACCTTGTCGGCGAGGTCGTCGAGAAAGGTCGGATTCGTCGTCGGGTATCGCTCGGTGGGTAAATACTCGCGACTGACCAGTAGCGGATCACCTCCGCCCACGAGGAACAGGTCACCGGCGATGGTGCCTTTGTCGACGATCCCGGCAACGCGAGTGGTGAAGCGAGTGGCCGCCGGCAACACGTCGAGCGCGACGGCGGCCGTGGCGATCTTCTGGTTGCTTGCGGGTACCAGTTCCTTGTCGGACGATTTCGCCACGACGACACGTCCACCGGCGT
>DAINNS010000005.1:0-17842 GCA_036735765.1 Ilumatobacteraceae bacterium
CTGGGGGCCGTCGGTGACGTCACGGCTGCGGGGCTTGATGTCGACAGGGGTGCCGTCAGGCTGTTTTGTCATGCCCGAAGGTTATTGGGCGGGAACGGCGACCTTCGCGCTTGGCGAGGCAGCCTGGCTCTGTGGCGCACGACCGCCCGCAAGGAAAAGCCACGTGACCGGCACGAGGTAGGCGAAGTAAGCGATGACGCGCACGTTCTCCGCCTCGTTGTGCCAGCCGAAGAAGCCCTTCATGAAGTCGTAGAACGTGCCCGATGACCACGCGCCGGAAGTGATGGTCCAAGTCGGCTCGACGAGCCAGCCCGACTCGAAGCCGAACAATTCGCGGTATTCGTGGAAGAACTTGCCGAACAGACCTGCCGCGAAGAGGATCAGCAGTACACCGGTGACGTTGAAAAAGACGCGAAGGTTCACGCGGTTGCCACCGGCGTACACAAGTCGTCCGAGGAACGCGGCGACGACGAGTCCGAGCAGACCGCCCAAGACGACCGAAGTGCCGCTCGACGATGCCGTTTCGGCCGAGATGAGAAACAGCACAGTTTCGAGACCCTCACGCAGCACTGCCACGAACGCAATCGTCGCAAGCGCCTTGTCGGTGGTCGCCTGATCAACCTGTGCGCGCAGTTCTGCACCCATGGTCCGTGAATGCTTCCGCATCCAAAAAATCATCCACGTCAAAACTGACGCGGCCGTGATGGCAATCGTGCCCTCGATGAACTGCTCGGGCTTTCCTTCGAATTCACCGACAAACAGGTGAAACGCGACTCCACCCACGACACAGAGAACCACCGCAAGCCCAGCGCCCTTCCACACCGTGGGCATCTCCTCCCGGCGACCGCTTTTGACCAGGTAGGCAATGAGGATGGCCAGAACGAGAGCCACTTCGAGGCCTTCGCGCAGTGTGATGAGGAAACTTGCACCCATGGGGGAACCTCCGAAGATCAGGCTGTAAGGGTTACCTAACCTATGTTAGGGAGTCCTTACAGCCTTGTCAACCTCGACCCGTGGAATTTAGCGACGCTCGGCCGAACCCCCGAAGCCGAAGAGTTGGCTGCCGACCTTGCGCATCTGGATTTCCTCGCTGCCCTCGGTGATGCGATAGCGCCGGTGGTGTCGGTAGATGTGCTCGAAGGGCATGTGGCGTGAATAACCAACGCCTCCGCAGGTCTGCATCGCACGGTCGGCTGCGTCACAGGCGAGCCGGTTGGCGCGGTAATTGCACATCGCGACGAGGTGCGTGACTTCCATGTGGTGCTTGTTGTCGAGCGACCACGCCGTGTAACGCACCAGTTGACGCAGCATCGCGGCCTCGGTGTGCAGCTCGACGAGCGGGAACTGGATGCCCTGGTTCGTCGACAGTTTCTTGCCCCAGGTCACGCGCGAGTTCGCGTACGCGACCGCCTCGTTGATGCAGAACTGCGCAGCACCAAGCGACGACGCGGCCTGGCGGATGCGGTTTTCGTGCACGAAATGCTGAGCGAGTTCGAGGCCATGGTCGACCCGGCCGAACACCGCGTCAGCACCGACGCGCACGTCTTTCATGCTGACCTCGGCGTGGTCGGTCGGCATGTTGAAGGTCCACCAGAAGAACTCGACCTTGAACCCCGGCGAATTCGTCGGGACGAGAAAGGCTGTGATGCCGACGGGGTCGCCGGGCTTGCCGCTGGTGCGGGCGAAGATGATGTCGTGGGTGGCGTGGTGCAAGCCACTGTTCCAACGCTTCATGCCGTTCAACACCCACTCATCCCCGTCGCGATACGCGGTGGTTTCCATGTACGTGGCGTCGCTGCCGTGGTTCGGTTCGGTGAGGCCGAACGCAAGCCGCCGTGTTCCGTCGAGGAAGCCGGGCATCCATGCGGCCTTCTGTGCTTCGGTGCCGAAGTCGCGCATCATGAGAACCGTCGGGAAGTTGCCGACGATGCTCGATTCGTTCTGCAGGTCGTTGTGGAGGCCGAGACCCTTCGTCGCGAGGTGCTCGCGGATGATCGCCATCTCGAGGTTGCTCGCGTTGCGACCGCCGTACTCTTTCGGCAGCGCGAGACGCAACCAACCCGCGGCGTCGGCGCGGCGACGCATCTCGCGCAACAACGCCTCCCAGTCCTCGCGTGGCACGCCGCCGTTGTCGAAGTCGGTGCGGGCCCACTCACGACGATGGTCGAAGAACCGCATGTTGTCGTCTTGTTGTTCGAGTGGTTTGATCTCGCGCTCGATGAATGCATCGAGGTCGTCGAGCGTGCTCTGAATTTCCTTCGGGATCGCGAATTCCATTACCCGAGGGTAGGCGACGGGTTTCACGCCCTCCGAAAGCGTCTCCCGTCGGTTACCCGCGGGTAGGAAAGGCAAGATGGAGTCGGAAGAAGAAAGAAAAGGTCGAGAAATGGCAACTAGTCCCGTGTCCCGTGTCGGAGTCGTCGGTTGTGGGCTCATGGGTTCGGGCATCGCCGAGGTGTGCGCAAAAGCGGGCCTCGACGTGATGGTTCGCGAGATCAACCCGGCAGCAATGGAGGCGGGCCAAAAGCGCCTCACCGCGTCGCTCGACCGTGCCCTCGGCGCGAACAAGATCACCGAGGACGAGCGCGACTCCGCCCTCTCGCGTCTCAGTTTCACCACCGACCTCGCCGACTTCGCCGACCGCCAGTTGGTGGTCGAGGCGGTCATCGAGGACGAGGGCCTGAAGACCGAGGTCTTTTCCCACCTCGACAAGTACGTCGAAGACGAAAACGCGATCCTCGCCACCAACACCTCGTCGATTCCGGTGATGAAACTCGGAATGGCCACACGGCGGCCGTCGCAGGTCGTCGGCGTGCACTTCTTCAACCCAGTTCCGGTGTTGAAGCTGGTCGAACTCGTCCCCTCACTTCTCACCTCGGGAGACACCATCTCGCGCGCCGTCGAATTCGCCGAGGGAACGCTGCACAAGAAGGTCATCCGGTCGAACGATCGCGCCGGCTTCATCGTGAACGCGCTGCTTGTGCCTTACATCCTGTCTGCGGTGCGAATGATGGAATCGGGTTACGCATCTGCCGAGGACATCGACCTCGGCATGGTCGAGGGCTGTGCACACCCCATGGGTCCGTTGCGCCTCGCCGATCTCATCGGTCTCGACACGATTGTCGCGATTGCCGAAAGTCTGTATGCCGAATTCAAGGAACCCCTCTACGCCGCACCACCACTGCTGTCGCGCATGGTCGATGCCGGACTGCTCGGCCGGAAAGCGGGTCGTGGGTTCTACGAATACACGAAGAAATAGCGACAACGAGAGAGGATGGAGATGACAGAACAACAGTTTTCACTCGACGGTGAACAAATCGCCTTCCGCGAGGTCGTGCGCCGGTTCGCCGAGGACAAGATCGCGCCGTTCGCTGCCGAGACCGATCGCACCGGCGAATTTTCGTGGGACGCCTTCAAGGCCCTCCAGCAGATGGAATTGACCGCACTGTCGTACCCCGCCGAATACGGCGGCAGCGGCGCATCCCTTGTCACACAGGCAGTTGTGGCCGAGGAACTCGCGCGTGTGTGCGCCAGCACCAGCCTCATGTTCCTCATCTCGAAGCTGGGCATGCTGCCCGTCATCAACTTCGGTAGCCATGAATTGAAGGCGAAGTACCTGCCGCGAATCTGCAGCGGCGAGTCGCAGTGCAGCTACGGCCTCTCCGAGGCCGACGCAGGCAGCGACGTTGCGTCGATGACAACGCGAGCGGTACGTGACGGTGACGACTGGGTCATCAACGGCTCGAAGATCTGGATCACCAACGCCGGTGTGAGCGACCTCTACACCGTGTTCGCACGAACCAGCGACGACCGCCACAAGGGCATCACCGCGTTCCTCGTCGAAGCCGATTGGGGTGTGCACGTCGACAAGGTCGAACACAAGCTCGGCATCAAGGGTTCGCCCACCGGCGTGATTCGGTTCGACGGGCTGCGCGTGCCGGATGCAAACCGCATCGGCGAAGTCGGCCAGGGGTTCACGATCGGAATGCACACCCTCGACCGCAGCCGTCCCACCATCGGTGCGCAGGCCGTCGGAATCGCCCAGGGCGCCATCGACTACGCCGTCGGCTACATGAAGGAGCGCAAGACCTTCGGGGCTGCACTTTCCACCCGTCAGGGCCTGCAGTGGATGGTCGCCGAGGCGCAGATGCAAGTCGAAGCGGCCCGCACGCTGGTGTACCGCGCCTGTGCGGCAGTCGATGCCGGAGACCCGCACGGTGAACTCTCGACGCTCGGCGCCATGGCCAAGTGCTTCGCCTCCGATGTCGCGATGAAAGTGACGACCGACTGCGTGCAGTTGTTGGGTGGCTACGGGTACACCAACGACTTCCCCGTCGAGCGCATGATGCGCGATGCGAAGATCACGCAGATCTACGAGGGCACGAACCAGATCCAGCGAATGGTCATCGCGAAGAAGCTCTTCGGCTGAGGTTTCAGAGCGCTGCGGTTGGTGCAGCGAGACGCGCAACGGCCGCGGCGAGACGCAACGACTCGTCACAGATGTCGGACATGTGATTCGAGTCGAGGTCGATGACGGCGACAACTTTGCCGGCCTCCCACCAGAACTTCATGCCGGCGTGTGCCTTGTTCCAGTCGTTCAGTTCGCTCAGCAGGAATTCACCGCTGGCGACGTTGCGGGCGACGATGGCTGAAAGACGGCACACCGGGTGCCGACCACCGTGCACTTGGGCACGCACCTGCACGCCATTGACGAGGTATTCGACTGCACGGTCGCCGTCGCGTTCGTATTCGAAACCCGCGGACATGATCTCGCGGCGCATCATGCCGCCCCATTCTTGGGCGACCGGGTCGATGAAGGGACAGGTGAGCACCCACTCGGATGCGACGACGCGACAACCCGAACCCGTTGGTCCGTCGATTTCGAACCTCACCGTCTCGTCACCCTCGTCGATGGTGGTGAAGTCACGCAGGACGCGGGCGACGAGGCTGACAGCGCTGTGAAACTGCGCCTCACCGTTCGTTTCCGCTTCGACCGACACCGTGGCACGACCGTGGTCGTAGGCAGACCAGTCAGAGTGAAAGGTGATCTTTCCGTTTCCGATGACGCACCACAAGGGTGGCCCGTACCCCACGATGTCGACGCCGATGGGTGGCGTACGTGCTGCGTCGAGCACATCGGCGAGCCGTTTTGCAGGAACCACCGCGGTGCAGTCGATCGAGTCGAGCACGACGGGGCTACCGGGATAGTGCGCAGGAATGTCGACCACGAGGCTCGCATCGCCCGACGTGACGACGAGCGAATCGTTGTCGGCCAAGGCCAACGTCGAGTCGACTGAAGTGACCGCGATGTCGGTCATTGCGTGAATCGACCGGACGGGCAGCGGCACGGTGAACGTGCCCTCTGCCCCGTGGGCGACCGCACAGAACTCGAAGTGGAAGCGCGACGAAGCGATGTGCCACGTGCGACGACCACCCGCGACCTCGATCCACACGCGGAAGAACTGCGAGTCCTTTGCGTCGAACGCGTTGACGAAGTGCCACATGCGCCACCACTCGTCGAACGGGATCGACTGCGGGTTGGCTGCGAGGCCGTGGCGGTTGAACGGGCTCATCGCGTCACCACCCCGTCCGCGGGTGATGGCGTGACGTTGTGTGGTACGGCTCGAGCGGTGAGGCCACCGGCTCGAACGGTGCCATGACGTACTCACCCACACCATCGGGGTCGTGCATGTCTTCGTCGGTGGCGGACGTCATCGACGACGAACGGGCTCCCGAGGCGAGGTCTTCGAGGAGATTCGCCAGCCGTGCGGCGGTGCTGATCGACAGCGCGCCGAATGCGACGACGGAAACTCCGTCGCGCACGTCGAGGGTCGCCCAACGCTGGGGCTCGTCGCCGACCGACCGCGGATCGATCGTGAGGTCGCCGAGCGCACGCACCAGGCGCCGATAGACGGCCTGGTCGGGGTCGTCGGGGGCACCGATCGGGTTGCTGGTTGCCGGGTTGGTCGTTGACAAAGTGGGCCCCTTTCCGCCGAGAAGACCAGAAGTGTGGCCAATGGGTGTCACACGAAGTTCGAGCCGCAGGTTCCATTCGCACCACGGCCCGCAGAGCCACTATTTTCGGGTTTTCAGCCCGCACCGGGCAGCCGCATCAGGGGGTCACTCATGTTCGATTTCAAGGGCAAAACCGTTCTCATCACGGGCGCGTCGTACGGCCTGGGTGCCAGCTTCGCCGAGGGCTTCGCAAAGGCCGGAGCGAACCTCGTCCTGACGGCCCGCAGCAAGGACCTCCTCGAGCAGACCGGCGAGGTGTGCAAGAAGGCCGGCGCCAAGGTTCTGTGCATCACCGGCGACGTGTCGGTCGAAGCCGATGTGAAGCGCGTCGTCGCCGCGGGCATCAAAGAATTCGGCGGCATCGACACCCTCGTCAACAACGCCGGCATCTCCGATGTGCTGGGCATCGGCGCCGAGCGCTTCCCCACCGAGACCTTCGACAACATCATGGCAGTCGACCTGCGCGGCGCGTTCCTCTACATGCGCGAAGTCGGCCTGCACATGCTCTTGAAGAAGAGCGGCAACATCGTCAACATCTGCTCGATCATGGGCAGTGGTGCGAATGAGATGAACATCATCGCTTACACCGCCGCGAAGGGCGCGTTGCGCAACATCACCCAGCAGCTCGGCTGCGAATGGGCCGACCGCGGTGTTCGCGTCAACGCCGTCAGCCCCGGCTTCATCATCACCGAGATGACCCGCGTCGCCCTCGAGGGCATGGGTATGGACAAGTGGATCGCGTCGCGCACGCCGATGCGCCGTCTCGGTGAAGTGTCGGAAATCGTCGCACCTGTCATGTTCCTCGCGTCCGACATGGCGGGCTACATCACCGGTCACGACCTGCTGGTCGACGGCGGCACGAATGCCGGCAACGGCTACTACCAGCTGCAACCGATCCACCACGCGTGGAACGCCGACACCGCGCCGATGGCTCCGGGTGCATACCCCGGACTTCTCCCGCGGCCCGACTGGGCAACGCCATTGCTGCCGGGCATTCCCGGCGTGCACTACCCGCTTCCCGAGTAGTCGCTGCGAGTGGGTGGCAAGCCACGTAGGTCGAATGACGATGCGCTGCGCGCGCTTCGTGACTCGCTGCCCGCCACGGGCACGCCGAAAACAATCCCGCCCGTCCGTGACAAACGAAGTCGACGCGTCATCAGCATCGAGGTGCGCGGTGAGGCCGCCGACGGTGGTTGGCACTGGGTGGAAATCGACGGGACGCTGAACGGCGTGCTCGACGCTGAACACCTCGTTGGCCTTCGCGATCTTCGTGAATGCGACACGTTGCGCATTCAAGTCGAGGTGGGCCATACCGAATTCAGCATCGTGCAGGTCGTGCCCAACACACACCGCACTCTCGACGACAAGCAGCGACGCGAGCGCATCCGCGAAATCAAACGCCTCAGCCGCCCCAAGCCCCAGAAAGTCTTGACGCATCTCGATGCGGCCCCGCCACCGGGTGCGCGACGCATCATCCGCGCCGTGGTGACGATGATCGATGGCAACGCGATCACCTGGCAAACCGAACAGGGCAACGAATCTGCAACCTCAACTTCATCTCGCGCGGCAGAACTGTCAGCCGGCCAGCGCATCAACGTCGTCCTGCAGGAACTGAACGGCGCCTTCACATTCGTCGACTTCGTCGCCCACACCCTGCAGGTGCGTGAACAGCAGCCCGAACGCCCGAAACTCGGCGAATTGGCACTCGACGCCATGGTCAACCTCGAGCCCGGCGACATCGTCGATGCGTGGCTGTCGTTCGACGGCATCCCAGGTACCGAAGACCTGGGGCGTGCGGGCAAGACCCGGCCCGCAATTTTCATCGCGAAGCGCGGCGACTTCCTCTTGCTGCGCGGCATCACCGATGGCGAGAGTTCCTACGCACAGCGTCTCGGCACACCGGCCATCCGCGACTGGAAACAGGCTGGCCTGAAAAAACCGAGCGTCGTCATGGCCCACGACCAAGAAGTCGAGATAGCCGACGTGTGGGTACGTCGCGGTCGCCTCACCGATTACGACCGGAAGCACCTCAACATAGGCTGATCACGCGACCCTTCACTCGGGTACGCAACGGTATGCCCACTACGCTTTGTTCATGTCCCTCAGCCACAACCATCGCCCGTTGCGCGAGTTGGTTGTCGACGAGATTCGCAACCTCATTCTCACGGGCGACTTTCAACCCGGTGATCGAATACTCGAGGACGCCATTGCCGAGCGGCTGGGCGTCTCACGAAATCCCGTTCGTGAGGCCATCCGTGCACTCGAAGCGACCGGCCTCATCGAGGTCAAAGCACGGCGTGGGGCGTACGTCTCCAGACTTGAGCCCTCCGAAGCGCATCAACTTCTCGAACTTCGCAGCATCATCGAGGCGTTCGCAGCCGAACGTGCGGCTCAGAATCGCACCGATGATCACATCACACAGATGCACGATTGCATTGCGAACGGGCGAGAGGCCACCGCTCGTCAAGATCTTGTGACAGCAGCCGAATGCCACCGGCGGTTTCATCTCCTCATCGAGGAAGCCTCGGGGAATAGCTACCTCGAATCAGTCGTCACGCCCTTGCGAAACAAGACCGAACTCGTCTTTTCGATGCTGAGCGACAGACGTGGGGTCATGAGTTGGGACCAGCACGAGCAGATTCTTGCGAGCATTGTTGCCGGTGATTCGGAAGCCGCCCGCGCATCGACTTTCAATCACATGGCATCCGTCATGTCAGACCTGAAGGTAGCCGCGCAGGATCAATGAGGCCGAAGGTCGTAGTGATCGGTGGCGGCATTGCCGGTGCCGCCGCCGCTTGGAATCTGTCCGAGACGTGCGAGGTGTCGCTCGTCGAACAAGAGAATCAGATGGGCTTTCACTCAACCGGACGTTCGGCAGCGACCCTTTCGTCCACGAGCGGTTTGCCGATTGTGTGTGCTCTCGCCGAAGCAAGCAGGCCATTCCTTGCATCTCCCCCAGTGGGATTCTGCGATCATCAACTCCTGGGTCCCCGTGGACTTCTCTGGATCGGACGTGACGAGAACGACCGACACGCCCTTGACGCGATGAGCCATCTCGTCGAGAGCGGGGTCGCGCCAACAGCTTTTCGTTTGGGTGCCGATCAGGTGCGCGAGATCATGCCCTCGCTCGAGGACGTCGCGGTGACCGCCGGTGGTTTCTTCGAACCTGATGCGAAGTCGATCGACGTTGCTCTGCTACTGCAGTCGTATCTTGCGTCCGGGCGACGTCGTGGAGTCGAGACCTACACGAGTCGAAGGATGATCGAGGCGTTGCGACTACGTCACAAGTCGGGACTCTGGAGAATTGACATCGACGGATTCATTCTCGAGGCCGACTTTGTGGTGAACGCGGCGGGTGCGTGGGGAGATGAGGTCGCCGCAAGGGCCGGAGTCCCACCCATCGGGCTACAGCCATACAAGCGCACTGCGTTCATCAGTCCGACGAGTTTCGATGTGTCGTCGTGGCCGCTCGTGATGGACGTCGGGAACAGGTTCTACTTCGAACCTGAGGCAGGTGGACTACTGATCTCGCCATCCGAGGAAACACCGAGCAACCCGTGTGACGCACAAGCGGACGAAATTGACATCGCGTTAGCCCTCGATTCCGTTAATGAGGCGCTCGCCACGCCGTTGCGATCCGTTCGACGATCCTGGGCGGGCCTACGTACTTTTGCGTCCGATCGCATACCGGTCGTGGGCCGTGATCGCACGAACGACACTTTCATTTGGCTCACCGGCCAGGGCGGAGCTGGCATCAAAATTGCACCAGCGCTCGGGCGCATCGTTGCCTCGATCGTGACCAGCGAGCACGTCGACCCGCTCGAGGCAGTCGGAGAGTCGGTCGACTCGCTGAGCCCGGCCCGATTCGGCGCCTTCGACTAGCCGGCGAAGATCTGGATCAGCAGAGTCAGCGACGAGAGCGCCGAAAATCCGAGTACCGCTGGACGCGTGTAACGGTTGTCGAGAAACCGCGCCACTCTGCGCGAGATACCGAGACCGATGACGAGGCCCGGAATCAGTGCCAGACCCAAATGCAGTTCGTGCTGCCCGAACTCCCCGCCAACCAAAAGCGAGGCAATCGAGAGTGTTGCACCGATGAGAAAGAAACCAGCCAACGTCGACCGAAGGCGTTGAGCAGTTTCCTTCTGGTAGACGAGCGCCATCGGGGGACCGCCGATTGACGTCAGTGTTCCCATGACGCCGGAAAGTGTTCCGGCGCCGAGCAACGACGCAGTGGTCGGTCGAAAGTTCCAACCGGCAACACTCATCAATACACCGAGAATGACCGAGAGTGACAACGCGACAATCAAAGCGTCTTTGGAGAATGCGATTACGGCCCACGCACCGAGGAACGTCCCGGCGATCCTCCCGACGATTGCCCAGCGCATGCCGGACCAGTCGACCTCACCACGTTCGCGCAAGAAGACGACCGTCGTCGTGGCCACGCCGATCATCAACAGCGGTCCCGGGATGAGATCCTTGTCGACGAGGGCAAGGACCGGCGCGGCGATCAGGCCGAGCCCGAAGCCGAGGGTTCCCTGAATCGCCGCACCCGTTGTGACGGCGAGGATCGCAACGATGTAGCCGAGGACGGTCATTCGGTTTCCACCGCCCTATCGCTTTTCGTTGCGCAGTTGCAATAACAATCGAACTGCGACAATCGTGAGCAAAACGGCGAACAACACGTTCGACAGTGTGTCGGACATCCGCGCGCTGAGAGTGCCACCGGCTATCGCAGCCAACACGCCGGCAATTCCGACGATTGCAGCCGCGCGGAAATCGACATTTTTCTTCGTTCGATTCCGCCAGGTGCCCATGATCGAAGTCGGGATGATTACGCCCAGCGAAGTCCCCTTCGCAATGACTGGCGGAATACCAAAGATCATCATCATTGCGGGAACCATGATGATTCCACCGCCGACACCGAGCAGACCGGCAAGAATTCCTGTGACCACACCCACGGCGATGAGAGCTAACGCCATGGCCAGGTCGAGGTTGTCGCGACCGGTACCACTGTCGGCAATGAAGAGCCGGGCAGCCGACGCAAGGAGGAGAACCGCGAATGCAACGCCCAGTGTTCGGTGGGGCAAGATATGCAAGAGTTTTGTGCCGAGAACTGCGCCTGCAACGGCGCCGATTGCGAGGAACAGCACGACGACCCAGTCGATGTGGTCGTGGGCCCAGTAGGTGACCATGCTCGATGCCGCAATGGGGAGTACACCGGCGAGAGATGTTCCGTGGGCCATGCGCTGATCCATGTGGGCGACCAGAACGAGGCCGGGGACGATGAGAATTCCCCCGCCGACGCCGAACAAACCCGAGAGGAAACCGGCAAGGATGCCGACGACGACAACAACGGGCACCTTGACACTCGCCATCGGACTTTCGACATCCAACTTTGACTCAGACATTTCGATTTCTCCTCGGACGGGCTGTGGTGTGGATGCGATTCGCGTGAAAGTTCACTGGGTGTTGGCCGACCGCACGAAACACGCCGCGAAGTGCCCCGGTGCCTTCTCTTCAAGTCGCGGGGTTTCGACCCGGCACCGATCTTCGACCAGGGGACACCTGCTCGCAAAACGACAGCCCGCGGGCGGATCGATGGGGTTCGGAATTTCACCTTGCAGCACGATGCGCCCGCGCTTGCGTTGCACAGCCGGATCGGGAATCGGAACGCTCGAGAGCAGGGCCTCGGTATACGGATGAATTGGTGACTCGTAGACGTTGTTTGTAGGGGCGTACTCGACGAGGTGTCCTGAGTAGAGAATGCCGATGCGGTGGGAAATGTGACGCACAACCGACAGATCGTGGGCAATGAAGAGATACGAGATCCCCATGTCGCGCTGCAGGTCCTGCAACAAATTGACGACTTGCGCACGAACCGAGACATCGAGAGCAGACACCGGCTCGTCGGCGACGATGAACTTCGGCTGCAGTGCGAGTGCTCGAGCGATACCGATGCGCTGGCGCTGGCCGCCCGAAAATGCGTGCGGATACCGCGTCAATGCATCGCTCGACAGACCACAACGCGACAGCAAGTCCGCAACGATCGGCGATGCCTCATCCACCGAGGATGCGATGCCGTGGACGATGAGCGGCTCGGAGACAATTTCGAGCACGTTCATGCGGGGATTGAGCGAAGCGTATGGGTCTTGGAAGACGAGCTGCATGTTGCGCCGAAGAGCCCGCAGTGCCGCTCCGGTTACGTCAGTGATGTCGTTGCCATCGAATGAAACGCGGCCCGAGGCGATTGGCGTGCTGCGAAGAATCGCGCGACCGGTCGTGCTCTTGCCGGATCCGGACTCGCCGACGAGACCGAGGGTTTCTCCACGACCAATCGAAAAAGAGACATCTTCGACGGCGTGGACATAACTGCGAGCACGCGAGAAGAGACCGGTCGATGCGACGGGAAACCGGACAGAGAGGTTCCTTACGTCCACCAGTGGTGCAGCTTCAGCGGGGATTCCAGCAAGCGACACGGCGACCCTCCCCTCGCTGATCGAGCACCGGCACAGCACTCCGACACATCTCAGTCACCGCGGCACAACGCGGCGAATACGAGCACCCAGCCAGTACTTCGCGCAGATCAGGGGGCGAGCCCGCGATCGATTCGAGGCGCTCCGACACGACATCGAGACGCGGGGTCGAGCGCAGCAACCCCTCGGTATACGGGTGAAAAGGACGAGGGTAGATCTCCGATGCATCGGCCTCTTCGACGATCTTGCCTCCGTACATCACCGCCACGCGGTCGCAAACACCCGCCACAACGCCGAGGTCGTGGGTAATCAGAACAACGGCGACTCCCAGACGTTGCTGCAATTCAGCAATGAGATCGAGAATCTGTGCCTGAATGGTCACATCGAGGGCGGTCGTTGGCTCGTCGGCGATCAGCAACTCGGGCTCGCACGCAAGCGCCGCCGCGATGAGGACACGTTGGCGCATACCTCCCGACAACTCGAAGGGATACTGGTCAAGACGCTTTGCAGGATTCGAGATGCCAACCATGTCGAGCAGTTCGACTGCACGTGAACGAGCTGCCTTCTTCGACATTGACATGTGCCGAACAAGAACCTCGGACACCTGCATTCCGACCGTATAGACCGGATTGAGTGACGTCATTGGGTCCTGGAAGACCATCGCGATTTCCTTGCCGCGCACTCGCTCGATGGTCTCTGCGGCTTCCCTTCCCGCGATCAGTGACGAGCCCTTCCAGAGAATGTCGCCGCCCGTCACCCGGCCCGGTAGTTCGGTGAGGCCAAGAATTGCCTGGGCGGTAACGCTCTTGCCCGAACCCGACTCGCCCACGATGCCGAGCGTCTCACCCTTTCGGACCGAGAAGGAGACATCACGCACTGCGTGCACGGTCCCACGCCGTGTGAAGAAGTCGACGGTGAGATTACGGACGTCGAGAATCGTCTCGTGCGAGATCATTGACCGGCTCCGGTTGCACTATTGAGCGCGTTGGCAGCGAATCGCTTTTCCCGTTCGCGCGGATCGAGCGCGACGCGTAACCACGACGCCGCAAAATTCACTGCCATCACGAGGAGACTGATCGCGATTCCCGGGATAACGATGAGGCGCGGTGTGCTGAAGATGTAATCGCGACCTGTACTGGCCACGATGCCAAGCGAGACTTCAGGAAATTGGAGGCCAAGTCCGAGAAATGACAACGTGGCCTCGGCGAGAATGATGCGGGCAAACTCCAGCACGGCGAGCGTGCTGATCGCCGAGACGAGGTTCGGCAGGATGTGGCGGAACATGATGCGTCGCGGAGGGCAGCCGATGAGTTCTGCGGCCTCGACGTAGGGCTGTTCTTTCACCGACAAGACCACACCACGTGTCATACGGGCGTAAACCATCCATCCGTTGAACGAGAGCACAAAGATGACTGCTGTCTTGCTGCCACCGATGACCGCAATCATGATCATTGCGATGAGCAGGCCAGGAAATGCAACCTGTACGTCGACCCAACGCATGATCCAGCGGTCGGTTCGCCCGCCCCTGTAGCCCGAGATCAGCCCGATGACGACACCGATGACACCTGCAACGAGAACGACCGACAACGAGACCAGCAATGTGGTGCGCAGCCCGTAGATGAGACGCGAAAGCATGTCGTATCCCTGCGGGTCGGTGCCGAGCATGTACTCCCAGGTTCCACCGTTCCATACGGGCTTGCGGTTCGCCGTGCTCAGCGAACCATCGGTCGGTCCATGAGGGGCAACCCACGGTGCGAAGAGTGCCGCCAGGCCAAGAATTGCAAGGATCGCAACGCCGAACACACCCGTCTTGTCGGTGAGAAGCTCTCGGAAGACACCCTTCGTGGCCGCGGTGACTTCGTAAGGACGTCCCTCGAGGTTCTGCTCTTCGTGAAGAGCGGCCTCAGTTTCGCGGGTGCTCGCCGAGTATTGGTCGGGGATGTGCTGTGGATTTTCCATCACTCTCAGCCCAACTTCACCCGCGGATCGACCGCCTTGTAGGCGAGGTCGATCAAAATGTTGACGATGACGACGATGACTGCAACAACAAGCACGATTGTCTGAATGAGAAAGAAGTCCCGTTCACGAATCGCGAGAATTGCGAGGCTTCCCATGCCGTTCAGACCAAAAACCCCTTCGACGACGACGGTGAAACCCGCGAGCGCCCTGATGAACTCCCAACCTGCCAGGGTGACAAAGGGAATGGCGGCATTTCGGAGAGCGTGTACTGCAACGACTCGGCGTCTGCGCATTCCTTTTGCCTTGGCAGCCTTGACGTACTGACTGTTGAGTTCGTCGATCATCGCCGAGCGCACTGTCATCGCGAGGCGTCCGATTGCGGGCAAAGCCAGTGCCACCGCAGGAAGAATCATGTGGGTCCACGGACCAGGGCCAATTTGAACCCAGCCGAACCTCACGCTGAAGAAAACGATGAGAACCTGCGCAAGGAAGAACTGTGGCATCGAAAGCCCCAGCAAGCTGAGTGTCACGAGAATTTTGTCGGTGATCTTTCCCGGCTTGAGCGCAGACAACATGCCGAGAATCAAAGAGACGAGGAAGGCCACGAGCATTCCCGCGATGACAAGTTGGATTGTCTTCGGAAGGAAGCGGAGGACGACGTCGATCGTGTCCTCGTTGGTGAACTTGGTCGACTTACCGAAGTCGAACCTGAAGACGTCCCCGATGTAGTCAAGAAATTGATTGATGAAAGAACGGTCGAAACCGAGATCAGACCGCAGGCGGTCGCGCTGCTCCTGCGACGCCGAGAGCGGGAGGATGAAGTTGACCGGATCTCCGATCATTCGCGTTGCCACGAAGACGACCACCGTGACCCCGAAGACCACGAGGACGCCCTGCAACAGGCGACCGACCAGATACCGACCCACTTCCCTCCCTTTCTCTCGACGTGCAGTTACAGCATCAGTTCAAGGACGAAACTCGGCGATCAGCCGAGCGACATTTCCTTGACCAGCAACTTCGAGTCGACGCGTGGCGTCCACACGAGGTTCTCGGCGGCTCCGTAGATGTCTTGGTTGTTCACCAGCCACACGAAGTAGGCGTTGTCGTAGGCGATCTTCACTGCCTCTTCGTAGATCGTCTCACGCTTGGCCGGGTCGAGTTCGGCGCGACCTTGTGTGACGAGATCCGAAAGTGCGGTGTCGCTGTTCGACGAACCGATACCGCCGGCCTGGTAGTAGGTCGAGAGCTGACGGTCGGGGTCGAGGATGTCATTCGACGACGAGACGTAGATCGCGTCGGCGCGTGCCTCGCGGTCGAAGAGAACGTCGAGGTAGGCACCGAATTCGAGGATCTCCAGCTTGACGTCGAGACCGGCTTCCTTCCAGTAGCCGGCAACGGCCTCGAGAAGTTCCTTGTCCTTCAGCCAACGGCCCGATTCACCAACGAGCTGGATGGTCTTGCCGGCAACACCGGCCTCTTCCAGCATCTTCTTCGCCTCTTCGGGGTTGTACTCATACGCGCTCAGGTTCTCGTTGTGACCGAGAATCGACGGGCTGAGCAACTGACCGAGGTCGATCGTCGCATAGCCACCGAACAGTGTGTCGGCGATGGCCTGCTTGTCGACCGCGTGGTTCAGAGCCTTGCGGACGTTCACATCAGCGGTGATGCCCTCGTCGGCGTCGAGGATGAGGACCGGGTGCTCCTGGCCCTGGGCCGTGAGAACCTTCGGCGCCTGCTCGGCGTCCTGCGGTGCGAGGTTGGTGATGAGGTGGTACTTACCCGACTTCAGACCAGCGAGACGCGTGGCCGAATCGTCGATGAATTCGTACGTCACCTTGTCGAGGGCAGGCTTGCCGCCCCAGTAGTCGGCATTCGCCTCGAGGACGATGTTGACTCCCTTTTCACGACTTGC
The DNA here is from genome assembly GCA_036735765.1 of Ilumatobacteraceae bacterium. GTDB lineage: Bacteria > Actinomycetota > Acidimicrobiia > Acidimicrobiales > Ilumatobacteraceae > F1-20-MAGs119. Next base: position 16,363 of record DAINNS010000005.1, read on the forward strand.
CAACTTGTACGGGCCGGTGCCGACGACGGTCTCTGACATGTCGGCAGACTCAGCCGCCGATGCCGGGATGATCTTCATCCAGTAGAGACGCGACGGAACAACACCGTCCTTGTCGGCAGTCTTGATCTGGACCGTGTAGTCGTCGATCGCCTCTGCGCTGACAAAGCTCTTGAAGAATCCGTCGTTGTCGGTCTTGCCGTCTGCGATCAGCTTCGCCATACGCGTGACGGTGGCGACGACTGCATCGGACTTGAAGTCGGTGCCGTCGTGGAACTTGACGCCCTCACGAAGCTTGACTTCCCACGTCGTGTCATCGACCTGCGTCGGCATCTCGGCAGCCAAACCCGGCTCGAGTTCACCATTCGCATTTCGAACGAGCAACGTCTCGTAGACGTTGTCGTTAATGGCCCGCTCACCGCCGTCATCGACCAATTGCGGGTCGAGACTGGTGGGCTCGGATCCGAGCGCAATCATGACTTCGCCACCGGCAGCCGGAGCTGCGGTGGTGTCACCGGTTGCGGTGGTATCCGCTGTTGCTGTCGTCTCGGCTGTGGCCGTCGTGTCTTCCGACGAGCTTCCGCCGTTGTCGTCGGAGCACGCCACGGCACCAAGGCCGAGAGCAAGTGCAACGGCGACGACTTTCAAATGTCGACGCATCTTCCCCCTCTTTCACTGTGTTGGTTTTGGTTATGCTGTGACAACCGCCTCAAGTGGACGGCGGTATGTCAATTGTATACAGTTTTAATGAGGCTGAAAAACACGGTCGGATGTAGGCCTTCGGAGATCCAAGATGCCGGAACCCAAACTCGGTCGACGCCACCAGCCCTTGGCGGCCGCCGTCCTGACCAGTCTTCGTGACGCCATCGTCTCGGGGATCTACTCCCCCGGCCAGCGTCTGGTTGAAGAGGACCTCGCCCTCGAGTTGGAAGTCTCTCGGGGTCCTATTCGCGAAGCACTACATCTCCTTGCCGTCGAAGGGTTCGTCGAAATCGAACCTCGCCGTGGAGCAAAAGTCTCGGTTTTCACACGCAAGCAAGCCGATGACCTCTTTGTCATGCGCCTCACTCTTGAAGGCCTGGTCGCACGGCTCGCGGCTGAACGCCGCACCGAGGATCAGCTGCGTACGTTGCGTGAGGTTTGCGACGAGGGACTCGCGGCGGCCGAGGCTCAACGAACCGAAGACCTCCCGTCGTTGAACACCGGATTCCACGAGGCACTCGCCGACGCCGCAGACAACACGCTCCTCGCGGAACAACTGTCGACGATGTCGACGATGATCCAGTGGGCCTATGCCAAACGAATTCGTGAGCGGCTCGGCGATTCGTGGAATGAACATCGCGCGATCGTCGACGCAGTCGCTGCGCGCGATGCTGTAGCTGCCGAGGCGGCGGCTCAACGACACGTTCAGAACGCTTGGGTGGCCTACGTCGGCAACTAGAAACCGTGCACTGCGCCACCGTCGACGCGCACAACCGAACCG
>DAINNS010000005.1:17852-21166 GCA_036735765.1 Ilumatobacteraceae bacterium
ACCGTGTTCAGCGCCGCGTCGTAGAGCCGGTACTGCAACCCGTCCGCGAAGAACGCACGCTGCGGTGCCGACGCGACCGAGTGGAATCGACTGGACGTGCTCGCGTCTCACCTCGTCGACCGAACGTCCGGACGACGCGGCCTTTGCACTTTCGAATCGATCGAGGGCCGGCGTGTCGAATTGCCCCGTGACCACGACGTTGACGTTGACCTTGGGCGCGAGCTCGAGTGCCAACGATCGCATCGCGGCCGCAACGCCACTGCGAAAGACCGACGAAAGCGCAAGGTCCGGCGTCGCCTCGACGACGGACCTCGCCGTCAAAGCAACTAAGCGCGCATGACGTCCGCGACAAAGATGCGGCGCTGCCGCACGGGCAGCCTCGAGAACGGGCCGCAAGAAGGAGTGATATGCGACGTCATCGAAGCCATCAGTGTCGAGAATGCCGCCGGGTTTGGCGCCCCCTGTGTTCAACACGCAGATGTCGAGCCCGCCGAGGCCTGTCGCCGCCTCGTCGACCATCCGTTCGGCATCACCCTCGTGCGTCAGGTCACCGATGACGAACATCTCGGCACCCGATTGGCGTTTGGCCTCTGCACCGCGCTTCGCATCACGACTGGTGACGACTACCCGTGCACCTTCCTCGACAAGCACGGACGCGAGTTCCTGACCGAGTCCGGACGAGGAGCCGAAGACAAGGGCTCGCTGCCCGGCAAGACGCAGATCCATCGTCAGTTACCTAACCAGACGGTGCGCATGATTGTGTAGAAGTCCATGACGGTCGGCCCGAGTTGCTCTTTGTGGGTCGCCGTACCCGACTGCTTGATGCCACCGAATGGCGCATTGAACGCTGCTCCGACCGTCGGTCGATTGATACGCACCATGCCTGCCTGCAGCTCTGCCGCACAACGCTGCGCTGACGCAAGGTTCCGAGTGCACACAGCCGCAGACAATCCGTACTCGACATCGTTTGCCGACTCGATCGCCTCATCGATTCCACTCACTCGTTCGAATCCGATCACCGGCCCGAACACCTCGTTGCAACTCAGCGCCGAACCTCGCGATACGTCCGAGAGCACAGTCGCCGGATAAAACCAACCCTCGGCCAACTCGTCATCGGTTCGACGTAAACCACCACATGCAACGCGGGCACCCGACGCAACCGCGTTCGCGACCGCCGCTTCCATTGCGTCGACCGCTGCCTGATCGACGAGAGGACCCATGGTGACGCCGGAACGATCGCCGGGGCCGAGCACGTAATCCCCCGCCAACTTGACGACACGTGCCAGCAGTTCGTCGTGAATCGCTGAGTCCACGAGTATGCGGCCCGCGCCGGTGCACGCCTGACCCGTGAGGCTGAAGCTCGACCGCGCGACTACCTGCGCAGCGGCATCGAGGTCGGCATCGGCGAGCACGATCACAGGGTTCTTTCCGCCGAGTTCCAGTTGCACACGACGCCCGAGGCCAACTGCCGAGTGGATCTTGCGGCCGGTTGCCGTCGACCCGGTGAAAGTGATTGCACCGACGCGCTCGTCAGCGACGAGGTGTGCACCGGCTGCGAAACCGTGGATGACACTCAACACGCCGTCGGGAAGACCGGCTTCGATGAACGCGGACGCCAGACGCTCGCCCATGAGCGGCGTCATCGGTGATGGCTTGAAGACGACCGTGTTGCCCGCCGCCAGGGCCGGGCCGATCTTTCGGCTTGCCATGTTGAGCGGAAAGTTCCAGGGTGTGATGACCGCGACCACCCCGACCGGATCGAGCACCGAGTAAACAAGCGGCGTGTCATCGCTTGGGAAAGTCGCGCCAGTGAGCCGGTAAGCCTCGCCCGCGTACAGTTCGAGGTTCTTCGGCGTGCGAGACGATTCGTTCTTCGCATCGGCCAGGGGTTTGCCCTCTTCACGCACCATCTCTGCGGCGGTGTCATCGGCACGCGCGGCAAGGATGCGGGCCGCCTTCGAGAGAATGTCGGCACGCTGTGTCGGAGTCGTTGCTTTCCAACGCGCTCTGGCATCGGAGGCCGCGTCGACGGCAGCTCGAACATCGTCGGACGTCGACTCCGGAGCAACCGACACGACCTCGGAGACTCGGGCTGGGTTGCGACGTTCGAAGAGAGCGCCAGCCGACTTCGTCGGCGCACCACCGATGCGATTGAGAACCTCGATTGTCATGGTCGCGATACTTTCACGCCGTCGGCGCGGGCGGCGCCCAGTTGTCCCACTTTGCGAAATCCGCCGTCTTGCCGAGCTTGGTCATCAGGGCATCGATACCCGCCTTGCAACACGCGATGTCCTCTTTGGTGTGCCCCCCCGAGACTCCGATACCACCGACAACTTCTCCTTCGACTTCGATCGGCCATCCACCGACGAAGATCGAGAACCGTCCACCGTGCATGTTCATGATGCCGAAAGCCTCTTGGCCGGGTTGCGCATTGGTGTACGTGTGCGTGGGACGCCGGTGACACGCGGCGGTGAATGCCTTGTTGACGGCGATCTCCACGCTGGTTGGTTTGCCGTTGTCGGGTCGCTTGACGCAGATGGGCCAACCTGCGGCGTCGACGACGGCGATTACGGATCCAACTTTCATCTCTTTCGCTTTCGCGAGCGCGGCATCGACCATGAGTTCGGCCTCTTCGAGCGACAGTCTGTTTTGGCTGATCATCGGATTCTTCTCCGTTCTGTTTTCGAGTGTCTCTATTTTCGCGAGTTGAAGCGTTCCCAGGCGAGCCCCGCCGCTGCGACGTCCTGCAAGGCCACACCCTGCGTCTCGAAGAGAACCGGCCCGTTGCCTGCCCGCGGCACTTGAATCTTTCCCGCAGCAACGTCGGCGAGTTCGATCGCCGAGGACCAGTCGAAAAAGCCTTCGGCCGCAGCATGTATGAGATCCCCACATTCGACCTGCGAACCAACGACGTCGTCACAGACGATCGCTTTACACCGAGCCGTCAGCGCCGGCGGGAGCTCACACCGCTCGTACTTGGTGGCACCGACACCGCACACAAGCGTGTTGTCGGAGATGTCGGTGGCCTCGAACAGCGGCGTGTTGGAAGGCGTGATCGTGAGAACAACGTCCGCATCTCTTACCGCCAGTGCGGGAGAGTCGACTGCCACCGCCGGAATGCCGATGTCTCGCGCACGGGCTGCGATGGAGTCGGCGGCTTCAAAACGGGCGTCGGCGATTCGAATCTCGGAGACGGATGGCAACTGCTGCCACAGCATTTCGAGGTGGTACCACCCCTGTTTGCCGGCACCGACGACCGCTGCCGACTCGACACGAGGCGGCGCCATTTCACGGATCGCGAGAGAACAGCCCGC
>DAINNS010000006.1:0-21107 GCA_036735765.1 Ilumatobacteraceae bacterium
TCGACCTGCGTTCGCAACATGAACTGGAGACGCGGGGTCGTTTCCGCGACGACGGGTACCCGGTGACGCTGCACCATTTCCCCGTGCTCGACATCCCGTGGGCCGACGACGACACACCCGACGTCGACACCGCCTACGAGTTCTTGTTGTGGGCGTACCCCGAGATGCTGCGCAAAGGTGGCCATCGACTCGCCGCAGCCGTCGAGACGGTGGCAATGCTCGATGAGCCCGTCGTTTTCAACTGCGCGGCCGGCAAGGACCGCACGGGGCTGGTCGCGATGTTGATACTCGGCATCGTCGGTGTACCCGATGAGGTGATCGTCGCGGACTTCGAACTGAGCAACGACGGCATGCAACGTCTGCGTGACTGGGCCGAGTCACACGACTCGAATCTGAAAGAGCGACTCGGCAATGCCCCGGCGGCATTCCTCGACGCCGACGGTCGCGCTTTGCGCGACCTCATGAGCGGTTGGGCCGACGCGCACGGTTCGTTGCGTGCGTTTGCAGGAAAATTGGGTGTCAGCGACGCGGCGATGTCGCGTCTCGCCGAACGCTTCGTGGTCTGAAACGGATACCGCTCTGACCGTTGCGCGGTTCAGGATTCGATGATTGCGACCGAGTTCACGATGACCGTGCGGCTGGGGGCCCCGCCGAGGTCGCCCGAACCCGAGTTCAACGCGAGAATGCCCTTGACCACGTCGAGGCCGGATGCAACCTTGCCGAAGTTCACGTAGGTTCCCTGGCCGTCGAGTGCGGCCGCATTCGGGCCCGTCACGAAGAACCACTGACCTCCGGCGCTGTTCGGTTCCATCGTGCGTGCCATCGCAAGGTCGCCCTCGACGTACTTGTAGCCGTTGCCTTCGTCTTCGATTGTGTAGCCGGGGTCGTCGGTATTGGTGAGACCGCCACCCTGGATGATGTCGATCGACGGGTCGGTGCGGAAGATCGTGGTGCCGTCGTAGTACTTGTAGCGCGCGAGCACGACGAAGTTGTTCACGGTCTTCGGTGTTTTTGCGGTGTCGAGGAGAACCTCGATCTCGCCCTCGGAGGTGTCGAACACGGCGGTGTAGGTCTTCGCGGCGTCGATGCACATCGGCGGAGCCTTTTCGAACTTCGTCACACGCGCCTCGGTGCCGTCGGCCTTCGGGCACGGTGTGTCGCCGCTGATGGTCTTGCCGGGGACGGTCGTCGCGGGGATGGTCGATGCGGACTCGGCCGTTTCTCCCTCGGGAAGCGTGGTGGCGCCGAGGAGGGTTTGGATCTCCTCTTTCAGGGCCTCATCGGTGGGGCCGGACGAGTCGTCGCCGGCGAAGACGTTGACGATGAGGAAGAGCGCGAGAACAACCGCCGGAATTCCGATGCCGAACTGCAGCCCGCGCTTTTTCACCTTCGCTCGCTTTTGCTGGACGGCGAGTTCGGAGAGTCGCTGCTGACGGTTCTGCTTCTGACGTTCGCGTTTTTCAGTGCCCACGGGTTCCGCAGGTTAGCCGTGCGCCGATAGCGTTTCTCACCTGTGGCAGTAGTGGTCCAAAAATTCGGTGGTACCTCGGTTGCCGACCCCGAACGCATCAAGGCCGTGGCCGAGCACGTGGCTTTCACCAAGCGGCACGGCAACGACGTTGTTGTCGTCGTTTCAGCGATGGGGAAGACCACCGACAATCTCATTTCACTCGCCAACCAAGTCTCGTCCACGCATCCCGGGCGTGAGCTCGACATGCTCCTCACAACCGGCGAGCGCATCTCGATGGCTCTCGTGTGCATGGCGCTCGCCGACCTCGGCATCGACGCGGTGTCGTTCACGGGCAGTCAGGTGGGGATCATCACCGACACCGTGCACACCAAGGCCAAAATCCTCGAGGTGAAGGGCGACCGTCTGCGCGAGGCACTTTCTGCCGGCAAGGTTGCCGTCGTCGCCGGGTTCCAGGGCGTCAGCACGGAACGTGAAATCACCACCCTCGGACGCGGCGGGTCCGACACCACCGCGGTTGCACTCGCTGCGGCGATGAACGCCGACGTCTGCGAGATCTACACCGACGTCACGGGTGTCTTCACCGCCGACCCGCGCATCGTTCCCCAGGCGCGCAAACTGCAGCAACTCGACTTCGAAGAGATGCTCGAGATGGCCGGTGCGGGAAGCAAGGTTCTCGCGCTGCGATCGGTCGAGTTCGCGCGGAACCACAACGTGCCGCTTCATGTGAGGTCGAGTTTCACGTGGGAAACGGGAACATGGGTTCTCGACCGCAGCGCACAAATTTCGTCGAAGGAGAATGCGATGGAAGAGCCAATCATTTCGGGTGTCGTGCAGGACACGGCGGAATCGAAGATCACGGTGGTCGGGGTTGCCGACAAGCCGGGAATCTCCGCAGCACTGTTCGAACCGCTTGCCGGAGCGAACATCAACGTCGACATGATCGTGCAGAACACCTCGAAAGATGGTCGCACCGACATCTCGTTCACCGCGCCGAAGGCCGACCTGAAGAAGGCCCTCGAAATCGTCAACGGTGTCGCGAAGGAAATCGGCGCCACCACGGTGACGCACGTCGAGTCGGTAGCGAAGATTTCGCTCGTCGGTGCGGGTATGAAGACCAGCCCGGGCATTGCTGCAAAGATGTTCCGCGTTCTCGCCGGTGCCGGTGTCAACATCGAGATGATCTCCACCAGCACGATCCGCGTGTCCGTCGTCGTCGACGCCGCGAGCACCGAAACCGCGATGCGCGCACTGCACACCGCGTTCGGTCTCGACAGCGGGCAGGCCTATTCGGCACCACTTCCCGAACGGAAGTAAGCCCCCGCGCGGGTGCGTCGGCAATACTGAACGAATGGCCCGACGTCGCGCTCAACTCGTCCCCTGGCGCGTGGCCGGCGGGGTTGCCGACGAGAATGCAAACGCCGACGCGGTGGTACGCGAGACCGGTTGGGTGTTCAACAACGAAACCGGCGACGACCTGACCCTCGGTGACTTCGTCATGTCGGGCAACAAGGAAGTCAATGCCTACATGCGCGTGTTCGGCATGAACGACCTCGACACGAACAGCCTGTCGATTCTCGAGATCGGATCGGGCATCGGTCGCATGACATCGCGCTTCACGCGCAGGTTCGCCTCGGTCGTCGCGGCCGACGTCGACGCGGCGTTCCTCGAACGTTGTCGGGAGACCGTCGCACGTCATGGTGAGGTCGAAAAGCTGCGGACGGTGCACGTGGCCGACGGCCATTCGGTCGGTGTCCCATCGGAGTCCGTCGATGCCGTGTTCTCGTACATCACCCTGCAGCACTGCGCACACGACGACGCTCTTCGCCTCACGGCAGAGGCGCTGCGCGTGGTGAAGCCCGGTGGAACGGTGATGTTGAACTACCGCACGTGGGTGCCCGCCGATCTGGTGCTGCAGCCCACCGGTGCGGCCGTGCGGGCCCTCTGGAAGACCAGGGTGCTCGGCCCGCGCATCGCCCGCCAGCGATGGGCGACACGGCTCGGATGGCAGGCGAACCGCGTCGGTGTCGCGGAAGTCATGTCCCTGGTTGCAGCCAGTGGGCGTGGTTGCCGTGAAGTGCTCGTGTTCCGCAATCCATCACGGCGGAATCTCCTCGCGTCATCTCCCGCCACGGTCGGGGGAGTGCGACCCGAAGAGCGGCCGTTGCCACGTGCCAACAAGAGCCATTGGTGGTTAATTCTCCGGCTCGCCTCAGACGCGCACCGCTAGCCTGCCGCCCATGCGCGTAGGAGTCGTTGGAGCAACCGGTCAGGTGGGTGGCGTGATGCGCACCCTTCTCGAAGAGCGGAACTTTCCCGTCACGCAGATGCGTTACTTCGCATCGGCACGTTCCGCTGGCACGACACTGAAGTGGAAGGGCGCGGATGTCACCGTTGAAGACGCCGCCACCGCCGATGTGTCGGGTCTCGACGTTGCGTTGTTCTCCGCGGGTGCAACGTCGTCGCGCGAACTCGCACCGCGATTCGCCGCGGCCGGAGTGACCGTCATCGACAACTCGTCGGCGTGGCGCATGGACCCGGAGGTTCCGCTCGTCGTCTCGGAAGTCAACCCCGAGGAAATCCGCAACGCGAAAAAGGGAATCATCGCGAACCCGAACTGCACGACGATGGCAGCGATGCCGGTGTTGATGCCGCTCCACCGCAAGGCCGGCCTCGTTCGTCTGATCGCCAGCACCTATCAGGCCGTCAGCGGTGGCGGACTCGCCGGTGTCGAGGAACTCGACACTCAGGCCGCAGCCGTCGTCGGCGCCGCGCGTGACCTCACCTACGCCGGTGACGCGGTGGCTTTTCCGCAGCCGAAGAAATTCGTGCGACCCATCGCCTTCAACGTGGTGCCCTTCGCGGGTTCATTGGTCGACAACGGCGAATTCGAAACCGATGAAGAGGTGAAACTGCGCAACGAGAGCCGCAAGATCCTCGGAATCCCCGACCTGCGTGTGTCGGGAACGTGCGTGCGAGTTCCGGTGTTCACCGGTCACTCGCTGTCGATCAACGCCGAGTTCGCTCGTGACATCACCGTTGCCGAGGCAACCGAGATTCTCTCCGACTCACCGGGGGTCAGCGTCGTCGACGTGCCGAACCCCCTGCTCGCGGCCGGAGCCGACCCGAGCTTTGTCGGTCGCATACGACAGGACCGTTCGGTCGAGGGCAATCGTGGCCTGGTGCTCTTCGTGTCGAACGACAACTTGCGCAAGGGAGCAGCGCTCAACGCGATCCAAATCGCGGAACTGTTGGTCTGAGCGTCGGCTCCGTGGGAGCGACGGAAAGCAATGCGTCGGCTCCGTGGGAGCGACGGAAAAATGGTCGGGGTGACAGGATTTGAACCTGCGGCCTCGTCGTCCCGAACGACGCGCGCTACCAAGCTGCGCCACACCCCGTGTGATGCGCGGGTGAGCCTATCGGGCGATTTCTTTCGCGGCGCGTTGCAGGCGCAACGCATCAAGAGGTTTCACGAGGTACGCCTCGCATCCGCTGCGCTTGGCCATTTGTGCGTCGGCTTCGCGGTCGAGGAGCATGAGAACCGGCACGTGGGGCAGGCGGCCACCCGTTTCGTCTAGTCGGAGGTTCATGGTCACGGCCATGCCGCCCATCGACCCGATCTGTGAGTCGAGTACGGCGAGGTCAGGTGTCCTCGTGCTGACGGCGTCGGTGACGTCGCGGCCGTTCGAACAGACGGTGAAAGAAGTTTCGGGTGACCCGAGTGCGGCGACGACTTCGTCGAGAACCCACTGGGCATCGGTGGCAACGAGAATGTGCACGCCGGCGACTCTAGTCGGCATCTCCCAGAGCACGCCCAAGCAAACGCAACGCGCCGAGCGTTTCGAGGCGCTCGTCGACGAGTTCGGGTACCAGGGGAACCCGAACCCATGGCGTGTCGGGCCGTTCCCGCCGAAGGGGTGCGAGGTTGCCGTCTTCGGCACGTCGCTCGTCGGCGAGTTCGCGCAGGTTGTCACGCAGGGCCACATCGAGCACGCCATCATCGGGTGAAACAGAGTCGTTGCCGAAGTCGGGCATCAAGCGATTCGCGATGATGAGCGAGACGTCGACTGCGGCCGACTCGAGTTCGCCGATGAAATGACTCGCCTCGGCAATCGGTTCGGGTTGGCCGCTCGTCACCACGACGTACTTCGTGGAGGGCTCGCGCAGTACGCGGTCGACGTCGTGTGCGCGTTGCCGGAACCCGGCATCGAGGCCCTGGAACGCCTTGAAGAATGCGAGTGCATCATCGAGCGCCTGTGCACCGACGACACGCGCAATCGTTCGCAGTACCGGCTGAGTGACGGTGCTCACCGCACGCAGACCGATCGACGAAGGTGCGATCACGATGCGATAGAGAGGATGATCGATGAAGCGACGCAGTCGGGCCGGCGCGCTGAGGAAGTCGAGTGCTTGTCGTGTCGGCGGGGTGTCGACGATGACGAGGTCGAAACGATCGTCACCGTTCAGCTCGTAGAGTTTTTCGGCCGCCATGTATTCCTGCGTTCCGGAGAGCGCACCCGAGATGTTCTTGTAGAAGAGGTTCGATCGGATGCGCGCGGCTTGTTCGGCGTCAGGGCTGTAACGATCGACGAGCGCGTCGAACGTCGAGCGAGTGTCGAGCATCAACGCCCACAACTCGCCGTGGGCATCGTCGAGTGTGATGCGCACCGGGTCGTTGCCGATTCCCCCCGTTTCTTCTTCACCGACCATCCCGAGCGCGTCGGCGAGGCGTTTTGCCGGGTCGATGGTGACGACGGCGACCCGTCTGCCGGCGACGGCTGCGCGCAGCGCGATTGCGGCAGAAAGCGTGGTCTTGCCGACACCGCCACTTCCGGCGACGACGACGACGCGTGCGTCGCCGATGACCGCATCGAGCCTCGTCACGCGCTTCCTTCCAGATTCTCGATTGCACGGAGGAGGTGTGTCGTGCGTTCGTCGAGCGTGGCGTTCGTGTCGAGCGGGAGGTGAAGTTGGGCCAAGGGCAGGCGTCGCGTCAGGTCGGCGATCGACCTCGCTTGTCCGGCGATGCGATCGTTACGGAACCGCGCGGCGCGTGCCACGGCGGAGTCGGATGCGATCGATGCGGGGATGGCAATCGGTGAATGGTCGTCGACACGGTTGACCACAAGTGGAGCGAGACGCACCCCGATGTCCTCCTCGAGCGAGAAGGCGGTCTCGATGACCTCGTTCACGGGTGTCGGCTCGGGGATCGTGACGAGCAAGACCTGACACCGAGCTTCGTCGTTCAGCATCGCGAGAACGTCGGTCGCTTGCTGTCTGATCGGACCAACGACGACAGAATCCGCGAGTGCACGTGGCGTGCGCAGCATGGTGAGGGCATGACCCGCCGCTGGTCCATCGACGACGATCACGTCGGCTGCCGCCTCGCGCTCGAGTTGTTTCACCTTGCCGAGGACGAGCAGGTGGTCGATCCCGGGAGACGCCGATGCAACGACGTCGACGATTCCCGAGGTGACGAGGCGACGTGAAATGCGTCCCAGGCCCGAGCGATCGAGGTACTCCGACAGGGCCTCGGCAGGGGTGATCGTCCGTGCGCTCAGACCCTGATCGGCCGCGTCATCGACGAGCAGCGGCTTGCCGTCGGTCTCCACGAGCAGCGCGCGCAGGCCAACCCGTCGGGCTGCAGTGACGAGAGTCGCGGCAACCGTCGATTTCCCCACGCCACCTTTTCCCGCAACAATGAGGACACGGGATGCCGACAGGAAGAGTTTCGGGTCCACTCAAGCACCGAATGGATCTGACGAAAGGACGGGCATGCGAAAACTCATCTTGGCAGTCGCGCTCGCAGGATGCGCATTCTTCGGTCTGGCAAACGGCCCCGTAGCGGCCGAGGGCAGCGGTAACGCCGATGCCGAAGCTGCTGCCGCCCGACTCATGCCGGTCGACGTGCAAGAAGTGAGCGGCCTCCTCGACGAAATCCAGGCGGATGCGATCGAAAAGGCGCTCGTTCGCTCGGCAGACGCCGGCGCGCAGGCACTCATACTGCAAGTGAACACTCGCGGTGCCGTCATCGACCGCGCACGCATGACCGAACTTCTCGAGCGCATCGCCACTTCGGAGGTTCCCGTGGCGATCTGGGTCGGTCCGTCCGGGTCACGCCTCTATGGAATGGCCGCGCAAATGTTGGCGGCCGCAGACGTGACCGCGATGGCCCCCGGTTCGCGGATCGGCAAGATGGGTACACCTGTCAGCGCCGAGGGGGTCGCGTTCGACTTCGGTGCCAGCACCGATTTGTTGCAGACCGACACCCTTGGTTTCGCCGACGCACGCAAGACCGGAGCACTCAAGTTCGCGAGCAACGATGAGGGCGTGCCGGTGCTGAAGAACATGGTCTTCACGCTCGATGGTCTGACGGTGGATGGCAAGGTGCTCGACACGGTGGCCGAATCACTCGACGGAACCGGCCAAGTCGTGCGCGAGGCGACGACGGTTCGATTCTTCAAGTTGGGTCTGGTGCCACGGCTCTTCCACACGGTTGCAAGTTCGCCCGTGACGTACCTCCTTCTCGTCATCGGCTTGTCGCTCCTCATCTTCGAATTCTTCACCGCGGGAATCGGTATCGCAGGTCTCGTCGGGGCCATCTGCTCGGTGCTCGCATGTTTCGGTCTCGCGGAACTGCCGATCAGGGGAGTCGCGCTCGTCGCACTCGCGCTTGCGATGGTGGCTTTCGCCGTCGATGTGCAGGTCGGCGTGCCGCGCCTGTGGACCGGTGTCGGTCTTGTGTTGTTCTCGTTCGGCTCGCTCTTCTTGTTCAGAGACGTCGATGGTGCGAACCTGCGACCTTCGTGGATCACGCTGCTCGTCGGTATCGGCGGAGCGGCGCTGACCTACATCGTCGGCATGCCGTCGATGACCCGGACGCGTTTTGGAACCCCGACCATCGGTCGCGAATGGTTGGTCGGGTCCCAGGGTGTGGCACTCGACGACATCTCTCCCGAGGGGACGGTGCGGGTCCACGAGGGGGCCTGGCGTGCCCGTACGAACCGGGCGACACCGATCGAACGGGGGGCGACCGTCAACGTGGTGGCCATCGACGGGGTCACCCTCGAAGTCGAGCCGCTCGAGGGGGCCGCCAAGGACTACCGCGAGCGGCACTAAAGCCCCATTTTCGGCCCATTTGTCCGCGCCGGGGCCCCTTGCCCCGCGGGCCCTCCTGCCGTAAGGTGAACTTTACTTATTGGGGGGTTCAGTGGCGCTACGCCGCGAAGAAGAACATGGCCGTTCCGGCCTTGCTTGGCAACGCCAGGCAAGGTGCAAGGGCGCGCTCGCCGAGGCGTTCTTTCCCCCTGTGCGCGTTGAGACCAAGGACGAGCGCGACTACCGCGAGGCTCGTGCCAAGAAAGTGTGCGCTGCGTGCCCCGTTGCCGAGCAGTGTCTGGCGCATGCGCTGAAGACCGGCGAGGCGCACGGCATCTGGGGTGGCCTGAACGAAGTGGAACGTCGCGCGTTGCGCGCGCAGCAATAACGAATCACTCCGCGCGAAAATCGATCACAGTCGCGGACCGGCGATACGCACGTCGCCGCGGCGTCGCGTGATGCCACGGGCGTCGAGAGCCTCGGCCAGCGGAATCGCAAACTTGCGCGACGTGCCCAGTGCATCGCGAAACTCGCTCGCACTGAAGCCGTCGGGTTTCGTGGCGAGCAACCGGCGTACGACGTCGTGTGCATGGTCGAGTGCGCTCGACGCGAAGTGGATGCCACCGACCGCAACGAGACGCCCCGACTGCACCAAGCGTCGCAATTCGTCGCGGTCGAAACCCGACGCGTCGGGCGGCGAAACCAACTGTTTCTCGAAAGCTTCGAGCACCGGACTGTGCGCGAGACGCGACGGAGCCCTGTCGGGGGCGTACAAACGGCCGCTCTCGACAACCGCGATACCCGGCCGCAGCATCTTCACCGCCTGCCGCAATGCGTCGCCCAAGGCCGCGATGTCGACACCCCGTTCACCCGAGGTACGCACCATGTCGATGAGTTCGGCATGCGCGGCCGACAGCATCGCCGCACTGAAGATCACGTCATCGACGGTTGGTTCGTGCACCTGACCCGTGCGCAGGAACACCTCGCGCGTTCCGACGATCCCGCGTCGGGTGATGAGTGCGTCGACGTCGGTCGTGGGCTGTGCTTTCGAGAGACGCGACGTCGGGTCGACCTCCATGATCTCGCCGCCCGCAACCGTTTCGTCACGACCCGTCTCGCGAAGGACGAACCTGTCGTGCGGAGCAAGCGCGAGTGCGCGGGGCAGGAAGACCCGGGCGTGACCCGAGGTTCCCGGCTGCAGTTCTTCGGTCGCGATGAGTCGGATCGTCGCCGGTAGTTCCTCGGTGCCGACGTAGAGAAGGAAATTGCCGCGGCGCGACAGCGCATGGCGCAGTCCGGGCAAGACGTGCAGGGTCGCGTCGAAGGTGTCGGCAAGCCACCACTCGTCGGGCTTGATGATCTGGTGTCCGCGTTCGATGTCGCCGTGTGCAACGCCCGCCAGGTTCACCGCGACGCGGGTGCCGGGTGGCGCAACTTCGACTTCTCGGCCGGCCGTTTGCAACCCCCGCACGCGCGCACGCATCGAGCCCGGTGTCACCTCGACTTCGTCGCCACGGCCGAGTGGCGCGTCGATCAGTGTTCCCGTGACGATGGTTCCGGCACCCGGAGCGGCAAACACGCGGTCGATCCACAGTCGCGGACGTGTCGTCGGCATCGTCGAGCGCGCAGGAATCGCCTCCAGGAATCGTCTGAGCAAGTCGACGGAGTCGGCGTCGGTGATGCTCGTTCGCACGACGGGTGCCCCGTCGAGAAATGATCCGGCACACCGGTAACGGATGAGCGCTTCCACTTCGTCGACCTGAGTCGGATCGACGAGGTCACACTTCGTGATGGCAACGACGCCGGTTGGGACGCCGAGCAGTCGGAGGATTTCGAAGTGCTCCTCGGTTTGGGGCATCCACCCTTCACGTGCATCGACAACAAAGAGACACGCGTCGATGCCCCCGACTCCGGCGAGCATGTTGCGAAGGAAGCGCACGTGGCCCGGTACGTCGACGAAGGAGAGGTCGTCGGCGTGTGCGAAGCCGAGGTCGATAGTGAGACCGCGGCGCTTTTCCTCGGCGAGCCGATCGGTGTCGACACCCGTGAGAGCACGGACGAGCGAGGTCTTGCCGTGGTCGACGTGCCCCGCAGTGGCGATGACCGTCATGATTCGGCGAGGGAGACGAGCGAATCGACGATGACCCGATCATCGGCGGATGCGACGGAGCGCATGTCGAGAATCGTGTTGTCGCCCTCGCGCCGCGCGATCACGGGAATACGATTCCCGCGCAGTTGGCTGCATCGGTCACCTTCGACGATGATGGCCACCGACGCCACCGTCGCGCCCGGCGTGCTGCCCGCACCGGGTACCGCGGCACTGTCGACGACGTGTGCTCCGAGCCGATCGCAGTGACCGGTTCCGAGCGTGCGCAGCACCGACTCGGCACGCGTGCGCAAGGTCTCGACCGAGGCGGTTGCCATCGTCCAGAACGGAATGTCGGTGCATGCACGCTTCGCCGCGAATGCGATGAGTGTTCGTTGCAATGCGATGAGTGTCTGGCCGCCGGGGCGCAGCGCGCGCATCAACGGATGCGAGCGGCACGCCGCGACGAGGTCGGCGCGACCGGCGATGATGCCGCATTGTGGCCCGCCCATCAACTTGTCGCCGCTGAACGTCACGAGCGCGGCGCCTTCGGCGAGTACCTGACGAGCGGCCGGCTCGCCGCGCAACCACGAGGGTGGGGGTCCATCGACCCACGGGCATCGCGCGTCGAGAAGTCCGGAACCGATGTCGGAGACCACGGGGACACCGAGAGCCGAGAGTTCGGCGAGCGAGGGTTGCTCGGTGAATCCTTCGATGTGGAAGTTCGACGGATGAACCCGCATGATGAGCGCAACGTCGTTCCCACGCTTCGAAATCGCGCGCGCAAAGTCGGACGCCCGGGTCTTGTTGGTGGTGCCGACGTCGACGAGACGTGCGCCTGATGTCTCGAGCACCTCGGGGATGCGGAACCCGCCACCGATCTCGACGCTCTCGCCCCGGGACACCGCGACGTCGCGTCCGGCGGCGAGCGCACCGACCACCAGCAAGACCGCCGCTGCGTTGTTGTTGACAACGACGGCGTCTTCCGCGCCCGTCAACTCTGCGAGCAGAGTTGCCACTGCGGTGAGTCGAGAACCCCGAGCACCGGAACCCAGGTCGAATTCGAGAGAAGTCGGGCGTGCCCCATCGACGAACCCGAAGAACGATGCGTCGAGCGGCGCACGACCGAGATTCGTGTGGAGAAGCACGCCGGTCGCGTTGACGACGGGCTGTACCAGCGAGAGTTCGATGCCACGAGCGATCTCGAGTGCGGTGGACTCGAAGTCGCCGCCACCAGCGATCGCGAGCCTCGCGCATCGCACCGCGAGTGCGTGGGGCAGTGTCGAGCCGGCCGTGACGACACGCGCGAGGGAGTCGACGGAGGGCGGGCGTTCGCTCACGTTTGCCAACCTAATGGGCGTCCCGAACGGTGGCTAGCCTGCGTGTCGGTGGTCGTCTTCTTTCTCATCTTCGTCGCGCTTCCTCTCGCCGAGATCTATGCGCTCATCAAGGTGGGGTCGTGGCTCGGCGTTTTCCCGACAATCGCCCTGCTGCTGCTCGTCTCGGCGGTCGGGGCCGCGCTGGTGAAGCGCGAGGGTTTGCGCGTACTGCGTCGCATGCAAGAACAGGTCGTCGCCGGCAACATGCCGTCGAACGAAATCCTCGATGGCGTCTGTCTCTTGCTCGCGGGCCTTCTCCTCGTGGTGCCCGGGTTCGTCACCGATGTCGTCGGTCTCTTGCTCTTGTTGCCACCGTTTCGTTTGCTTCTCAGGTCGGGCCTGCGGCGACGCAACGGCAAGAAGATTCAGGTCGTCGCGACCTACAGCGGTCGCATCGTCGACAACGGCACGGTCCATGACGTGCACGGCACTTTCGACAACCGCGGTCCTGCACCCGCACCAAAGGAGATCGAGCCGTGAAGCACCGCGCATCGAGCGACCGTGAGATTCATGACGACGTTCCGGTGAAACCCGCTGCCACCGTGATGCTGGTGCGCGACGATGACGCGACCCACGACATCGAGGTCTTCATGCTGCGTCGAACGCTGAACGCGGTGTTCGCGGGTGGTATGTACGTGTTTCCCGGCGGCAAAGTCGACGACGTCGACGGTGGCGATCACATCGAACATCTCTGTGACGGCCTCACCGATGCCGAGGCGAGTCGTTTGTTGCAGCTCCCATCGGGCGGACTCTCGTATTGGGTCGCGGCGATCCGCGAATGTTTCGAAGAGGCGGGAGTACTTCTCGCGCGGCACGCGTCGACGGGGGAACCCGTGCGTTTCGACGACCCCACGGTCGCCGCGCGGTTCGCCGACTATCGCCACCATGTCCACGACGGCTCTCTCGGGTTGCACGAACTGTGCGACCGAGAATCGTTGCGTCTTGCCACCGACTCCATTCGCTACGTCAGTCACTGGATCACCCCGAAAGGCGAAGTCCGCCGGTTCGACACCCGGTTCTTCCTCGCCCGTGCCCCGCAGGCCCAAGACCCTCTGCACGACGATGGCGAGACGATCGAGAGTCTGTGGGTGTCGCCGACCGAAGCACTCGAACGTTTCAAGCGCGGGGAACTGGCGATGATTCCGCCGACCATCCGCAACCTCGAGTTCCTCGTTCCGCACGACACGGCGGACGAGGCTCTTGCCGCAGCGATGAAGGTGGGTATCCCACCGGCAATCATCCCGCGCCTGCGGGTCAACGACGAAGGCAAGGTCACCGCTGTCGTGATGCCCGACGAACCGGGCTACGACGAGTTGCCCGACTAATCAGTTACGCGGCCGGATTGCAACGGCGACGCCGTCACTTTCGTCGCGTGCACTGCAACCCGACATCGCTTCGAACGGAACCGTCTGCGCCGCGAGCACCTCAGCAATCTCGTTGAAGATCCGTGCGGCCTCACCCGTGCCGTGCAGCGCGACCGGCTCGCCGGCATCGCCGCCCGCGGCGACCGTGGGTTCGATCGGAACCTGACCGAGAAGTTCGACGCCGATCTCTTCGGCCAGCGCGCGTCCACCACCGACACCGAAGAGCGCATACGACTCGCCGTGGTCGCAACGGAAATGGCTCATGTTCTCGATGACCCCTGCCACGCGCAGAAAACTGCGGCGCGCCATGTCGGCTGCGCGGATCGCGACCTTCTGTGCGGAGATGGCCGGGGTGGTGACGATCAAGAGATCGGTGCGCGGCAACATACGCGCGAGACCCATCTGGACGTCGCCCGTACCGGGTGGCATGTCGATGAGCAGGTAGTCGAGGTGTCCCCAGTTGACGTCGTTCAGGAACTGCTCGACTGCCTTCGTCAACATGAGCCCGCGCCACATCAGCGCCGTGCCCTCGTCGTCGACGAGCATTCCCGTCGACACGACCTTCAGGAGACCGTTACCGACGCGGCGTTCGTTCGGCAGGATCATCGGCTTGTCACGACCGTCGACACGTTCGGCCTGCAGACGCTCGGGCATGCCGAGCATGCGGGGAATCGAAAAGCCCCAGATGTCGGCGTCGAGCACTCCAACCGTCGCACCACGCGCGGCGAGTGCCGCGGCAAGGTTGACCGTGACGGAACTCTTGCCCACTCCGCCTTTGCCGCTGGCGACGGCCAACACTCGTGCATTCACGGGTACCGCGGTGTCGGTTGCATTTTCGCGGGCGTTCCAACGCGCCCGCGTCATCACGGCCGTGCGTTCGTCGGCGGTCATCTCGCCCCAGTCGATGACGACCTTGGTGACCGAAGGGTGCACCTCGAGCCGCGACTCGATGTCTTTCTTCAGTTGCGCTCGCAGAGGGCAGCCCTTGATGGTGAGCTTGAACCCGATGTGCACGACTCCGTCGCCGGCGACCGTGATCTCGCCCACCATGCCCAGGTCGACCACGTTGTCTCCGAGTTCCGGGTCGATCACGGCCCGCAAAAGGTTGCGCACCGCATCGGGGGAGGGCAAAGACCCCGCCGGCGAGCCCGGATTTCTGTCGGGTGCGCTTTCCATGCTCCAAATGTATCGGTATCATTTTTCGCATGATCACTCTCACCGATGCAGCAGCAACGAAGGTCAAGCAACTGCTCGAGGCCGAGGGCGCGAACGACCTCGCGCTTCGCGTCGCGGTGCGTCCGGGCGGATGCTCCGGCTTCTCCTACGAGATGTACTTCGACGGCGATGTCGCCACCGACGACACGCTCGCCACGTTCGGTGACGTGAAGGTGATCGTCGACCCCGCTTCGGCGCAGCTCCTCGAAGGCGCGAGCCTCGACTACAAGGACGGCCTGCAGGAAGCCGGTTTTGCGATCAACAACCCGAACGCGACGCGCACCTGCGGTTGCGGCAACAGCTTCAGCTGATTCCGTTGCGGGCGAACACCGCCCGCACCTCATCGGCATCGAAGATCGCATCGAGGCGATCTGTCAACACACCTTTTGCATCGGTGACGAACAGCGCGGGCTCGTACTTCATCGCGTAGTCCGTCACCGCCTTTGCCGGTGTCGTCGCGGTTCGGTCGGTGTAGATCTCGGCGTGGATGAACGTCACCGCGTCACCCACCTTGTCGCGCACCTCGAGAATCGCATCGAGTGCGGGTGAGCACGTGCCGGTCTGGCAGTAGGCGGGCGTACCGAGCAGATACGCAACCGGCTTGCCGAGTGTCAACGCCTCGCGCAGTGTCACGTCGTGCAATGGACACGCCGGCTCGCGCGTACAGATGGGATCGACGTCGCGCGCATCGGACACCGTCGGTGTGTCGACGGGCGGCAGTGGATCACCGACGAGGGGAACGGCCACCTCCGCGCGGTCGAGGATCTGGATCGACGAACCCGGTTTGTCGCTGCCGACGAGGTTGACGACGTAGATCCCGGGTTTGTCGATCGTCACTTCGAGTGGCCAGTACGGCTGGGGCACATCGGTGACGTGCGACTTCACGACGAGCGGATCTTCGAGGCCGATGCCGTTGCCGTCGATGTCGGTGACAGTGAAGCTGAGTGTTCCGGGGATGTCGACACCCGCGCCGGCCGTCAACACGCCTTCGCTTCCGGCCAGAGAGAACGGTAGGCGCAGACGTCCCGGAACCAGAACGTCGCCGGGGAAGCGCTTCACGAGGTCTACCCCGGCCAGGTCGAGTCCCGCGTTGCCACCACCGCCGCACGAGGCGAAAAGAGTGGGCGCGACGACCACTGCGGCGCCGATGCCGACACCGCGTTGGATGAACGCGCGTCGTGAAAGACCGACCGCGCGAGAGACAGACGCCATGTCCGAACTATAAGGTTGCGGCATGGCAGCGAAGAAGAAGACCGTCAAGAAATCGGCAACAAAAAAAGCCGTGTCGAAGAAGAGCACTGCAAAGAAGGGCACGGCAAAGAAGGCGGCGAGCAAAGCTGCTGCGCCGGTGGGTCCGTACACGCCCGTCGTGCGTGCCGGCGATTGGGTGATCGTCTCGGGTCAGTTGGGTCTGAAGGACGGCGTCATGGCCAAGGGTGTCGCGGCGCAGACCGCACAGGCTGTTGTGAACCTGAAGGCGCGTCTCGCCGAGGCGGGCGTCACCATCAACGACGTGAAGAAGACCCTGTGCTTCCTCACCGACATGGACACCTTCGCCACCTTCAACGAGGCTTACGTCGCCGGTTTCGGTAAGAGCCGTCCGGCGCGCAGCACCATCGGTGTCGCGTCGCTTCCCGCCGGTGGCCAGGTGGAAATCGAAGCCTGGGCGTACAAGCCGCTACGGTGACATCCATGCCGGGCGCAATCGTCATCGTTCTCGCACTCCTCGCGTTCCCGATCATCGTCGGTCTGTCGACAGCAGCGATCGCTGCCGTGCTCGGTCACCTTCTGTGGAAGGACGGCGAGGCTCGTCACGCTGACAGCGAACTTCTCGACACCAACGTCTGATCGTGTCGCGCGCCGATCTCCTGGTGCGCAACGCACGCCTGGTTGCGACGGTCGACGCTCAGCGACGTGAGATTCCCGGTGGCTGGGTTGCGGTCTCCGGCGGCTTCGTGTCGGGAATCGGGTCGTCCACCGATCCCGCGCCATCAGCCGACACCGTCATCGATGCAACCGATTGTCTGGTGACGCCGGGTCTCATCAACACCCATCACCACCTGTACCAAAACCTCACGCGCGCGTATCCACCGATGACGAACGCCGCATTGTTCGGTTGGTTGAAGACTCTTTATCCGCTCTGGGCGGCGATCGACGAAGAAGCCGTGCACGTCAGTGCGTGGGTGGGCCTGGCGGAGCTTGCACTGTCCGGTTGCACCACCTCGACCGATCACCTCTATCTCTATCCGCGCGGCGCGGGTGACTTGCTCGGCGCGGAAATCGCCGCCGCCCGGGATCTGGGTGTGCGCTTCCACCCGACGCGTGGGTCGATGTCGCTGTCGGAAAAAGACGGTGGTCTGCCCCCCGACCACGTGGTGCAGGACGATGACACGATCCTTGCCCAGTCGGCCGAGGCCGTGGCGAAGTATCACGACAGGTCACACGGCGCGATGGTGCGGGTGGCGCTCGCACCGTGCTCACCCTTCAGCGTGACCGAAGATCTGATGCGTCGCTCTGCCGAACTCGCCGAATCGCTCGACGTGCGACTGCACACCCATTTCGCCGAGAACAGCGAAGACGACGACTTCTCCGTGGCGACGTTCGGTTGCCGGCCGACCGAGTATCTCGAGCGCACGGGTTGGTGCACCGATCGCACGTGGGTCGCACACTGCGTGATGCCGAACCACGATGAGGTTCAGCGTCTCGGGCGCGCAGGAATCGGCGCGGCGCACTGCCCCAGCAGCAACCTCATCCTCGCATCGGGCATTTCACCCGTTGTTGATCTGCGCGCAGCGGGCGTGCACGTTGGCCTGGGTGTCGACGGTTCGGCCTCGGCCGACAGTGCGTCGTTGTGGCTCGAGGCACGTCAGGCGATGCTTCTCGCAAAGTTGCGCAGTGGTGCGGATGCCGGCACCGCTCGGATGGCCCTCGAGTGCGCCACCATCGGTGGCGCGGGCTGCCTCGGGCGACTCGGCGAAATCGGTGAGCTCAGCATCGGTGCCGTCGGCGACATCGCGGTGTGGTCGCTCACCGGTCCCGCGTTCGCGGGTGCGGTGGCCGACCCCGTCGAGGCATGGCTGCGTTGCGGGCCCATCGCCGCGCGCGACACCATCGTTCAGGGTCGACCGGTCGTGCGCGGCGGTCAACTGGTGAACAATCGCATCGACGAGATGTTGCGTCTGCACGACACCATCTCACGACGCATCCAAAGGGTCGCGGGTTGAACGCCTTCCTCGTCAGCTTCGGCGTCATCTTCGTGGCCGAACTCGGTGACAAGAGCCAGTTGATGGCTCTCGCGTTCGCGACGCGCTACAAGCCACTTCCCGTTCTCGTGGCGATCACCCTTGCCACCGCGATCGTGCACTTGGCATCGGTGGGCATCGGCGCCGTGGTGGGTGCAGCGTTGCCGACGCGTCCGATCAATGCGATCGCCGCACTCGCCTTCGTGGTGTTCGGACTGTGGACCCTCCGCGGCGACGAGTTGACGAGCGAGGACGAAGAACGTGCCAAGAGGACGGCGCGTCACGTCATCGTTTCGGTCGGTACGGTGTTCTTTCTCGCCGAACTGGGCGACAAGACGATGCTCGCCACCGTCACTCTCGCGACGCGCGAGGGAGTGGTGGGTACGTGGCTCGGGTCGACGCTCGGCATGGTCGCGGCCGATGCATTGGCGATCATCGTCGGGCGAGCTCTCGGCTCGCGCCTTCCCGAGCGTGCGATCAGGGTCGGTGCGGCGGTTGCGTTCTTCGTCTTTGCAGTCGTGCTGGGCGTCGAAGCGTTGCGCGGCTGATCAGCCGTTCCAGCGCGACTGGCCGAAGCGGTAGCCGACGCTGCGCACCGTCTGGATGAGGTTGGCGTGTTCTTCGCCCAACTTCGCACGCAGACGACGGATGTGAACGTCGACGGTGCGTGCGCCGCCGTAGTACTCGTAACCCCAGACGCGCGACAGAAGCATTTCGCGCGTGAACACCTTGCCGGGGTTCTGTGCGAGGAACTTGAGGAGTTCGTACTCCATGAACGTGAGGTCGAGTGAGTGGCCCTCGAAGGTGGCTTGATAGGTCTCGAGGTTGAGAACGAGGCCGCCGTACTCGATGAGCTCGGCGCGCGTGACCGCACCTTCGGAGAACGTGAGATGGCGAAGGCGCGCCTCGAGTTCACGTGGATGGAACGGCGTGAGGCAGAAATCGTCGAACGAGTCGTCGCGCATCTCCAGTTGGCCGAGTTCGGCTCCGGAAATGAGAAGGAGAATCGGACACGGCAACGCGTCGCGACGACGCAGTGCGCGACAGAAAGCCCACGCCCCTTCGGGGTTCTGGTCGCAGGTGACGACCGCGCCCGCCCAGCCGCCTGCGGGTTCGTGCTCGAGGGCCTCGTCGGGTGAGGCGACGGCCTTCCACCTGTAACCGGCGAGGTCGAGGGTCCGCGCGAGGTCGGCGGCCGGCGGGTCGGGCCAGACGACGAGGAAGTCGGGCGACGCGGACGGCATCGGTTAGAGCGACCTCAGGTAGCGGTTGACCTCGAACGGCGTGACTTGCGTCTTGTAGCCGCGCCATTCGTTGCGCTTGTTGCGCAGGAACCATTCGAAGATGTGTTCGCCGAGAGCGTCGTGGACGAGTTCGGAGCGCTCCATCAGGTTCAACGCATCAGAGAGCGACTGCGGGAGTTGGCCGATACCCAACTTCGTGAGCGCGGTGTCGTCCATCTCGAAGAGATTCGCGTCGGCCTCGACCGGAAGTTCGTAGCCCTCGGCGATGCCCTTCAAGCCCGCTGCGAGGAGAACCGAGAAAGCGAGGTAGGGGTTCGCGGCCGGATCGGGCGAACGGTACTCGATGCGCGTCGCGAGCGGGTTGCCTTTCTTCGGCACCGGAACACGTATGAGACCGCTGCGGTTGTTGCGCGCCCAGGAAATGTGAACGGGTGCCTCGAAACCGGGAACGAGGCGCTTGTAGCTGTTGACGGTCTGGTTGGTGACGGCGGTGATCTCCGCTGCGTGACGCAGAAGACCTGCCATGAACGACTTCGCCGTTGCGGAGAGGTTGTACGGGTCGGACTCGTCGTAGAACGCGTTGTCGCTGCCGCGGAAGAGCGAAAGGTGCAGGTGCATGCCCGAGCCTTGAACTCCCTCGAGGGGTTTGGGCATGAACGTGGCGTGCACGCCGTGCGCCGCGGCGACTTCCTTCACCGCGAGACGGAACGTCATCACGCTGTCGGCCATGGTCAACGCGTCGGTATGACGAAGGTCGATTTCGTGCTGGCTGGGTGCGTCTTCGTGGAAGCTGTACTCGACGGGAATGCCCATCGTTTCGAGCGTGCGGATGGTTTCTTTGCGCAACGACGTCGACATGTCGGAGGTGGTGAGGTCGAAGAACCCGCCTTCGTCGAGCGGTTGGGGTGTTTCACCCGGCTTGGGCGGTGCGAAGTAGAAGTACTCGATGTCGGGTGCAACGTAGAACGAGAAGCCCTTTGCGACGGCTGCGTCGAGGTTGCGACGGAGAACCTGGCGCGGGTCACCATTGAACGGCGTGGCGTCGAGGTTGTGGATGTTGCAAAAGACGCGCGCCTCGGTGCCCTTCGGGTCGGCCCACGGCAGCACCTCGAATGTGTTCGGGTCGGGGATCGCGAGAACGTCGGCTTCCTGTACGCGGCTGAAGCCTTCGATGGATGACCCGTCGAAGGTCATGCCGTCGATGAGTGCGTTTTCCAGTTCGGCCGGGCTGATGGCGAAGGACTTCAGGTTGCCGAGGATGTCGGTGAACCACAGCCGCACGAGACGCACGCCGCGCTCCTCGACGGTGCGAAGGACGTAGTCACGCTGCTGTTCTTGCTGTTCGAGCATCTCGCTCATCTCCCAAGTCTGCCGTTGTTCTTGCCGAATGTGCTCAGCCGAAAAGCGAACCGGGGGCCCGAAGGCCCCCGGAACACGTTTTCGGTTGTGGTCTTGCGTGGGCGGCGGTTCAGGCGCCGCAGACCGTCTCGAGGATGAGACGGGTGACCGTGTAGGGGTCGCAGTTGGCGTTCGGGCGACGGTCTTCCGCGTAGCCCTTGCCATCGCGGGCCACGGTCCACGGAATGCGGATCGAGGCGCCACGGTGCGAGACGCCGTAGCTGAACTTGTTCCACGGCGCAGTCTCGTGCTTGCCCGTGAGGCGGCTCTGGATGTCGTGGCCGTAGTTCTCGACGTGCTCCATGACGCGGGTGCCGATGGCTTCGCATGCGGCGGTGATCGCCTTCATGTCCTTGTCTTCGCGCATCGCCTTCGTGGAGAAGTTGGTGTGTGCACCCGCACCGTTCCAGTCACCCTTCTGGGGCTTGGCGGCAAGCGAGATGACGACGTCGAAGTCCTCGGCGATGCGGTGGAGCAACCAACGTGCGACGGTGAGGTGGTCGGACACGGTGAGTGCGTCGGCGGCGCCGATCTGGAACTCCCACTGTCCGGGCATCACTTCTGCGTTCGTGCCTTCGATCATGAGGCCTGCTTCGATGCACGCCCACGTGTG
>DAINNS010000007.1:0-19901 GCA_036735765.1 Ilumatobacteraceae bacterium
TTCCCGCACCGAGGCCACTCGCCAGCGCGCGGATGCTGAGGCCGTACGCGCGGGCATTCTTCGGCATCTCCTCGACGGCGACAACGAGAAGCGCGACATCGAGCGCAAGGCCGAGCGGTCGGGCGATGGTTTGGTTCGCGGTCAGCAGCCAGAAGTTGGGGGCAAGGGCGCCGAGCGCGGCCACGAGCGGGGCAACCCACGCGAGCGCGACGATGATCCGCCGACGTCCGACGCGGTCGCCGAGCACCGCGAGGGGAATCGCGATGATGATGCCGAATCGCACGACTGCGGCAGCGACACCCTGGCCCTGTTCGCCGACGTCGAATGCCTCGGCTGCGTACGTGACGGTCTGAGTGAAGAGAGTGTTGATGAAGGCACTCGCCATCGATGCGGCGGCCAGCAATGCGAGCACCAACACTTCTCGTTCGTTCAACTCTTGTGGCGGCGCCCACCACGGACGCTTGTCGCGATGTGTGCGTCGTGCGAAGTGGCGGCCGATCAGCGGTGTGAACATCCACCAGAACCACGGGATGTCGACCGACCACGTGGTGGTTTCACTCGCTCCGCCGTCGGCCCGGCGATTCACGCGGCGTTCGTAGCGGGTGAACGGACCGTTGTGCTGTGCAAACCTGGCCGCATCGGAAGAACTTTCTTCGGCAATTTCCGCAGTGATGTCGGTGTATGGCGCGAAAATCGAGGAGATTTCGGGGTGATTCGGGGCGATTTCGCGCCGTGTCACGCGCATTTTGCGACCCATACCCGTGCGAATGATCGGGTCGCTCATACCGGCGGGAGCATACTGACACGGTGACTTCGTCGCGTATCCGGGTCCGGCCGGGAAACAAACTCACCGGCACCGTCGTGGTGCCGGGTGCGAAGAACTCGGTTCTCAAGTTGATGGCCGCGTGCCTGATGGCCGACGGCGACTTCACGCTGACGAACGTCCCCGACATCGACGACGTCGCGACGATGTCCGACCTCCTCTCGGCCATCGGTCTGAGCATCACTCACGACAAGGAACACGGCCGGCTGGCGATCACCAACCCCGGTGGGCTGCGCCTGGTCGCACCCTACGAGCTGGTCGAGCGCATCCGAGCGAGCATCAACGTGCTGGGACCTTTGCTCGGTCGATTCGGCGAGGTGCGCATCGCGCTGCCGGGTGGCGACGACTTCGGGTCACGTCCGATCGACATGCACCTGAACGGCCTGATGCAGATGGGTGCCGAGTTCACGATCCGTCACGGTGACGTGCACGCCGTCGCCGACCGACTGCACGGGGCCGACATCACCCTCGACTTCCCGAGTGTCGGCGCAACCGAGAACCTCGTCACCGCTGCGGTGTTCGCCAAAGGCACGACCACCATCGACAACGCGGCTCGCGAGCCCGAGATCGTCGACCTGTGCAACATGCTCGTCGCGATGGGCGCCTCGATCGACGGCATCGGCTCGTCCACGATCGGCATCCACGGTGTAGAGCGCGACGCACTTCGCCCCACTTCGCACGCCGTCATCCCCGACCGGGTGCAGGCCGCGACCTACGTGGCTGCGGCCGCGATCACCGGAGGCGAGGTTTTGGTGCGCGGTGCGGTGCCCGAGCACATGGAAATGCTCTTGCGACGCTTCAACGACATGGGCATCACCGTCGAGCCGCAACACAACGGGGTGTTTGTCGTCGGGCCAGACAAGTTGAAGTCGATCGACGTCGTCACACTGCCGTTTCCCGGCGTCGCAACCGACTACAAGCCGCTCGTCGTCGCGCTGCTCGCCGTGGGCGACGGCATCGGCATCGTGACCGAGAATCTCTATCCCGGCCGTTTCCGCTACGTCGACGAACTACGCCGACTTGGAGCGAACATCAGAACCGACGGCCACCACGCAATCGTTCGCGGTGTGCCACGCCTGTCGGGCGCACCGGTGCGCGCCCCCGACATTCGTGCCGGCGCCGCGCTCGTCGTTGCCGGTTTGGTGGCCGAAGGCGAAACCGTCGTCAGCGACGTCCAGCACATCGACCGCGGTTACGACGACCTGGTCGGTCGGCTCGCCTCACTCGGCGCCGACATCACCCGCATCTGATTGCGCACGGGCCTTGTTGCGCACGCGCAACGTTGCGACCCGTAGCAGACCCACCATGACGACGATCGGCACCAACACCCACATGATCTCGTCCCAACCGCCCTGGTGGGCCACCAGAGCGTCGGCAAACAGGGACGAGAATCGATGGGAGGCCATGGCGAGAAACACTGTGCCATCGGGCGCCCCAAGGCAACAATTCAGCCGTTCATCTGGTTGAATTTCACCCGTGTCGGACACCGTGAGCGCCCCCCAGACCGGACGCATGCGTCAGCAGGTCGAAGAGACCATCGAAGTCATCCGTCCCGCATTGCATGCCGATGGCGGTGACATCGTGTTGCGCGAGGTGAACGAAGAAACCGGCGTCGTTTCGGTCACCCTCATTGGTGCATGCGGCACGTGCCCGGCGTCGACGCAAACCTTGAAAGCGGGAATCGAACGCATCATGCGCGACCGCGTCGACGGCGTCACCGAAGTGGTGGCGGTCGACTGATGGCGGCGCGCAGCAGGGATCCGAAGGAACTTTTCGACGCGGCAACGGCGGGTGATCGCGCTTCACTCGCGCGTCTCTTGTCGCTGATCGAACGCGGTGGTGACGACGCGCGCACGGTCGGTCGTCTCAGCTACCCGAAATCCGGCAGTGCCTACACGGTCGGCCTCACCGGAGCACCCGGTGCGGGGAAGAGCACGCTCACCAGTGCCGTCATTGGCCACCTGCGTTCGCTCGAGATCGAAGTTGCGGTCGTTGCCATCGACCCGTCGTCGCCGTTCACCGGCGGCGCCATCCTCGGCGATCGTGTCCGCATGCAGGACCATGCGACAGACCCCGGGGTTTTCATTCGTTCGATGGCGACACGTGGCCACCTCGGAGGGCTTTCTCTCGCGACGCCCGAGGCGATTCGTCTGCTCGATGCCGTCGGCCGCCGCTGGGTTCTCGTCGAAACCGTCGGAGTGGGCCAAGTCGAAGTCGAAATCGCCGGAAAGGCCGACACCACCGTCGTTGTCTTGAACCCGGGATGGGGCGACTCGGTGCAAGCCAACAAGGCCGGGCTCATGGAGATTGCCGACGTGTTCGTCATCAACAAGGCCGACCGCAAGGGCGTCGATGAAACTCGCCGCGACATCGAACAAATGCTCGACCTTTCCGACCTGTCGCATGATGCGTGGCGTCCACCGATCGTCGCGACCGTCGGTTCGACCGGCCAGGGTGTGTCCGATTTGTGGGATGCGGTTCTTGCGCACCGTGCGCATGCCGAGGCATCCGGCCAGCTGGTCGAACGGCGCGCGTTTCGTATGCGCGAGGAACTGCGCGAAATCGTCGCCCGACGCCTCGAGGCCAAGGCCCGCGAAATCTGCACGGGTGAACGCTGGGACGAACTGCAGGGTGAGGTTCTCCGGCACGTCACCGATCCGTGGAGCGCGGCCGACGAGATGCTGCGCCCCGTCGGCGCCTGACACCGACGACTAACGTCGGCGACATGAGCAACGGACTAGTCGACCTCGACATGCGTGACGACCGTGTTGCGGTCATCACGCTGAACAACCCCAAGGTGAATGCACTCGGCAAGGGCGTGCTCGACGACCTGCAGGAGATCGCCCACGAACTCCATGCGACGCGTCCGGGTGCCGTCGTCATCACCGGTGGCGAACGCATCTTCGCCGCGGGAGCCGACATCTCCGAGTTTGGCGGTCCGGCCGAGGCCAAGCGCGTGGCCGACACCATCCACCGCGCATTCGACAAGGTTGCGGCGATTCCGGCTTTCGTGATCGCTGCCATCAGCGGCTATGCGCTCGGCGGTGGATGCGAACTGGCTCTGGCCTGCGACTACCGCATCGGCAGCACCAAGGCGGTGCTCGGCCAGCCCGAGATCCTCCTCGGCATCATTCCCGGCGGCGGCGGTACCCAGCGCCTGCCGCGTCTCGTTGGGCCGAGCCGTGCGAAGGAACTGATGGTGACGGGGCGTCAGGTGAAGGCCGACGAGGCCTTGCGTATCGGCCTGCTCGACGAAGTCGTCGAACCCGAGGCATTGCACGAGCGTGCCATCGCACTCGCTTCGGAAATCGCGCGCGGCGCCACCGTCGCTTCGGCGCTGGTGAAGCAGGCCGTCGACACCGGTCTCAACATGCCCCTCGCAGGTGGGCTGGCGGGGGAGAAGGATCTCTTCGTCGAAGTGTTCAAGACAAACGACAGCCAACGTGGCGTGAAGAGTTTCCTCGAAAATGGGCCGGGCAAAGCCGTCTTCGAAGGCAACTGACGACTGGTCGGGAATCATCGGGCCGGCACTCGGCCTGGGGTTCGCCGTCTTCGCTTTCGGTCTGTCTTTCGGCGTCATGTGCATCGACGCGGGGGGCAGCGTGCCGAAGGCAATGGCGATGTCGCTGTTCGTCTTCACTGGCGCCTCGCAGTTCTCTGCCGTCAGCGTGATCGCCGCGGGTGGGAGTGCGCTCAGCGCGATAGTCGGCGCGCTCATTCTTGCGTCACGCAATGCCGTTTACGGTGTGGCCGTCGCTCCATCGCTGCGTGGGTCATTGCCGTACCGGCTCTTCGCTTCGCAGTTCACCATCGACGAAACCACCGGTATGACGCTTGCCCAGGACACGCCCGTGCGCAGCCGCCGCGCGTACTGGGTCACGGCAGCCAGCATTTACGTTTTCTGGAATCTCGCGACGTTCATCGGGGCCGTTGCGGGAAGCAACATCGACACACAGAAGTACGGTCTCGACGTCGCATTCGCCGCGGCATTCGTCGGAATGCTCGCGCCACTCGTGCGGTCGGTGCGCGCTCGTCGCGTCGCGGCGGCGGGGGCGGTCGTGTGCATTGCGGCCACGCCGTTCGTGCCGATCGGCGCGGGAATCATCGTCGCGGCGCTCGTCGCTCTCGTTGGTCTGCGTCCGGGTGCCGAGCGCGGGCCCGTCGTGTCGACGGGTGGGCCGGCATGAGCTGGACGCTCGTCGTCGTTCTTGCCGCCGGCGCGTACGTGCTGAAGGCCGCAGGGTTGGTGGGTGTCGGTGTGCGCGACTTTCCCGCTCCGATTCGCAACGTGATCGCGCTCGTTCCTGCCGCGGTCTTGTCCGCACTCATCGTGAAGGACACCTTCACGAACGGCCACGATCTGCAGATCGACGCTCGCGCAGTGGGGGTGGCCGTCGCGTGTCTGGCCGTGTGGCGTCGGGTGCCGTTGTGGCTGGTGATCGTGCTCGCGTGTGCGGCTACGGGAACAGTGCGCGCAATTTCTTGAGGTTGCGGCGCCAGATCGCCTTCATGACGAGGTTTCCGCCGATGATTTCACCTATGGGTCCACCGAGCCACCAGGGGAAACGCAGTTCTTCGCTCCAGGTGAAACGGCTGGTCGAACCGTCGCCGATGGGGTCGATGGTGAATCGACCGGTGCCCGTGACGAGACCCGTGTGGCGCACACCCATGACCGCGGCAGGTTCCCATTCGGTGATTTCCATGTGGTCGACCAACTTGATGGGGCCCACCTTGGTGTCGCACAGGAACTTCGTTCCGACCCCGCGGGTTTGTTCGGTTTCGAAGCGAATCGCGACGGCGTCGGCCATCCAGTCGACGTGACGTTCGACGGGTTCGACGACCTCCCACACACGCGCGGGTGTCGCGGGAAGGTCGATGGAAACGGTGATGCGCGCCATCAGCGGTTGTTCGCACTGAGAAGTTCGAAGGCGGCGTCTTCGGGCGGCACGATGTTGATGAGCACGCCGGTGCCCTTTTCGAAGCCCGCAGTCGTGGTGAGTTTCGGCCACAGGTGAACGTGCCAGTGGAAATTGCCCGCGTGGTGCGACGGCGCCGTGTGGAACACGAGGTTGTAGGCGACGTCGCCGAGGGTGTTGTTCAGCATGCGGATGGCGTCGCGAATGGCGATTCCGATCGCGGTGAGAACGTCGTCGGACGAGTCGGTGAGGTGCGCATCGTGCGATTCGGGGATGAGGAGCAGTTCGTAAGGGCTGCCGCTCCAATACGGCGCCACGACGACGACATGTTCGGCCTCGAGAACGACGCGCTTGTTGTCGACCCTTTCGGCGTCGATGGTGGCGCAGAGGATGCAGCCACCTTTGAAGCGTTCGAAGGCACGTTCCTCTTCGAGAATCTCACCCGGCACGAACGGAAGGCCCAGAATCTGGCCATGGGGGTGTGACAGTGACGCTCCGGCCTCGCGACCGTGGTTGATGAAGGCCTGTGTGTAACGAACGTTCGGCGTGCGCGCGTGTTCTTCGAAGCGACGGCGCAACGCGGTCATGATGTTGCGAATCACGTGGTCGTCGAACGTGCCGACGCCTGAGGTGTGGTCGGGGGTGATGACGAACACCTCGTGGATGCCGCTGGCATCGGCCATCGTGTGCACGGGGCCGAGGTTGCGTACCGTCAGGTTGCCGTCACCTTCGAAGGCGGGATAGAGGTTCGGCACGACTCGCAGAGTCCACTTGCCTTCGTTGTCGACTTGTTCGAGCGCGGGCGGAGTTGCCTCTTCGTTGCCGGGGCAAAACGGACACGGACGGCTGGGGTCGGCCTCGACCTGTGCGACGCGCGGGGCAAAGTCGGTGGGCCGCTTGGCGCGGTCGGCAACGAGGGTCACCCACCGGCCGGTGAGGGGGTTCAGTCGCAACTGGCTCATCTGCGGTTCAGCCTACGGCGAAGAACGCACACCTGCCGTGCACTTGCGGCATGAAAAGGTCGGCGACCGAAGTCCTCCCAGCGGTCGGCCACGACCAGGCCCGCATCGGTTGCCATCGCCTCGAGCATCCGCGGAGTCACGTACCGGATGCGCCACGGCCGTTCACGTCCTTCACCGTCGGTGAAAGATCCCGTCACCGTGTGTTCAGCGGGGTCGACCGTGCTGGTGCTCGTGACGACCGTTCCGTCGGGTCGCCGTCGCTCCTCCGTGAACGCACCCTTCGCGACGTGGTCATCGTCGGGAAAGACGGCGAACTCCAGAACGATCGCGCCACCCGGTGCCAGTACCGCGGCGGCATTCCGCAGGCAGGCACGTTGCGCACCGTGGTCGGGCAGGTTGAAGAAGGTGTTGAACGTGCAGAACACGACTGCGAACGGCCCGGGTGGAAGTGGTGCGGCCATGTCGCCACGAACGACCTCGCTGTGTGCCGCCGCACCTTCGTGGGCCGACAGTTTCGCCCGCCAGATCGTCAGCATCTCTTCGGATTCGTCGATGCCGACGATGCGTCCGCGGCCGTTGCGATGTGCTTCGAGGCGAAGTGCGAGGGGCAGCGCGATGCGACCGGTTCCGACGCCAAGTTCCAACAGGTCTCCGCCGCCCGCGAGACGGACGAGGGTGTCGACCGTGTCCCCGACATTCGTCACGTCCGCGTACCAGTCGTCGTAGACGTCGGCAAACGCACGACCGTACGTCGTGTCGCGTCGCCCCGATTCGTCGTTCACGGGTCAACGGTAGATTGCATGCATGGCAGCCGGCGCAATCGATCGGAATCTCATTTATCTCGATCATGCAGCCACGACGCCGATGCGCCCCGAGGCGGTCGCGTCGATGCAACCCTTCCTCGCGGACGTCTACGCCAACCCATCGGGGTCGCACCGTTTCGCCCGCGAGGCGCGCCGGGCAATCGACGAGGCTCGCGACGCGGTTGCGGCTGTCATCGGATGCAAACCGGGCGAGGTGATCTTCAACGGTGGAGGAACCGAGGGAGACAACACCGCGATCTTCGGTGCGGTGCGTCGTTCCCGTTCGGCAGTTGCCGTGTGCAGTGCGGCCGAACACCACGCGGTTCTGCACTGCGTCGAACATCTCGCGCCGCGTGGCGAGGGTGAGGTCGTCGGAGTCGATGCTCACGGATGCGTCGACACCGCTGCGTTGGACGAACGCCTGCGTGCGCTGTCGGGCGAAGGGAAAGCGCCCGTCGTTTCGGTGATGGCGGTCAACAACGAAGTCGGCAGCATCACCCCGCTCGACGAAGTCGCACGTCTCGTGCGCGCTGCGGCCCCGAACGCCGTGCTGCACACCGACGCCGTACAGGCCGCGTGTTGGCTCGACCTCGCGCCGATCACCGCGTGTGTCGACGTCCTCACACTGTCGTCACACAAGTTCGGTGGCCCGAAGGGTTGCGGCGTCATGTTCCAGAGAACTGGTGTCGACATCGAACCGCTCATCCTCGGAGGCGGCCAAGAGCGCGACAGGCGCAGTGGAACACAGAACGTCGCAGGGATCGTCGCAACTGCGACGGCACTGGTGGCCACCGCAGCCGAACGAACCACCGAGTCGCTGCGCATCGCCAACCTGCGCAGTGAACTGGTGAGCGGACTACTCGGCCTTGGTGGTGTGCGTGAAACCGTGCCCGCCGGACGTGCGGTGCCGGGCATCGCCCACGTGTGCATCGAAGGTGTCGAGAACGAGGCTCTCTTGTTCCTCCTCGACGAAGCAGGACTGTGCGCCTCGGCTGCCTCGGCTTGCGCCAGTGGCGCGATGGAGCCCTCGCACGTGCTGGCCGCGATGGGCGTGCCGCGCGAGGTCGCCCGCGGGGCGCTGCGCCTCAGCCTGGGACACACCACCACGCAGCGCGATGTTGCCGCCGCGGTCGACATCATCGGTACGGCGGTCGCACGTCTGCGTAGCCACACCCGCGCCTGACATTCGTCTCCTTAGACTTGCCACCATGAAGGTGCTCGGCATGAAGGTGCTCGTGGCGATGTCGGGTGGGGTCGACTCGTCGGTCGCCGCCGCGCTCATGCAACGCGAGGGTCACCACGTGGTTGGTGTCACGATGCGCCTGTGGGGTGGAGAAAGTGACACCGGTTGCTGTTCTGTATCCGACGTCGACGACGCCCGCCGCGTTGCGCAGCAGCTCGACATCGACCACCTCGTCTTCAACTTCTCCGACGACTTCCAGGAAAAGGTCGTCGATCCGTACGTGCATGCGCATGCCACCGGCGTCACGCCGAACCCGTGCATCGAATGCAACCGCAGTCTGAAGTTCTCGCGCCTCACCGAACGCGCCGACGCCCTCGGATTCGACGCCGTGGTGACGGGCCACCACGCACGACTCGTGCGCAACGACAAAGGCGAGATGCGCGTCCATCGCGGGGGTGATGCGGCGAAAGACCAGTCGTACGTCGTTCACATGCTCACCGGCCGTGAACTCGAACGCACGCTGTTTCCCGTTGGCCACATGACGAAAACCGAGGTGCGGGCGCTCGCAGCCGAACTCGGCCTGCGCACCGCAGCGAAGCCCGACAGCCAGGACGTGTGTTTCATCCCGACGACCGGCGGCCGCGAGACATTTCTCGGCAAGCGCATCCCGTTTCATGGCGGGCGTGTCGTCGACACCGAGGGTCACGACGTCGGTCACGTCGACGCGGTCGAACTGGTGACCATCGGCCAACGACGGGGTATCGGTTTGTACAAGACCGAAGCCAAGCGATTCGTGGTCGACGTCGACACCGCATCGCGAACGGTCGTCGTCGGAACCGAGAACGACCTGCAACGCACGGGTCTCGCATTGCACTCGATGGTGTGGGCTGGCGGCGCCGCCGAATCGGGTCGGTTCCGCGTGCAGTGCAGCGCCCATGGAACCTCGCTGCCGTGCACCGTCGAGGTTGTCGACGCCGATCGCGTGCAAGTCACCCTCGATGCACCGCACCGTCGCATCGCGCCCGGCCAGAGCTCGGTTCTCTACGACGAGAGCGATGCCTACGTGGTGGCGGGCGGTCTGGTCAGTGCGGCAAGCGCCTGGCCGGCAAGCGTTGGCGCCACCGCGTAGCCGCGCACGTGCACCGCGTCGAGGGTGCCGAGCATCCGCGACAGATACGGGCTCAGCGCGAGGTTCTCGGTGTCGCGCAGCGTCACCACCAGCAACGAGCCGCGGGTGAAGCCACTGAGGTCGAGCGCTTCGCCCGGTGCATCCGCGAGGCGCACCGATGTGACGTCGTGTGTCTTCACCATGAAAGTCTCGGCCAACAACAAATGATCGTGGACGACGATTCCTGCGGGCACGATGACGAGCCAGCGTCGCGCGAATCGGTGCAACCGGGTGCAAGCCAGCCACATGAGCGCGCCGACGACGACTCCTGACACGGCGACGAGCCACCACACCTCGCCGGCCAGTGCGAGCAAGAACACCGTGGCCGAACTCATCGCGAGTATCCAAGTGAGAACAATCGGCGCGATCTGCGGTACGGGTGCGCGCAAAGGCAGGCGTCGCTCGGCGCCGTAGGCGGATGCCTGCACGTGCGCCGCTGCGTAATCGGGGAGATACGCACCGAACAAAGCGGTCACGGCAAGCGCGATCGACGCGAGCGGCCACAGCACCGCTGCGTCGGCGAGATCGGGTTGTGCGAGTGTCGCGACGACGAGACCGACGACCGCTCCCGGCGCCACGATGCGAATCGCAGTGAGTGAAACGGGTGACAACCACGCGACGGCGACGACCCCGATCGACCACACCGCCCACGCGGCGACCGTGAAGACGATCTGGGCGGAGCGCCCGGCGTCGGCTACCGCATCACCGACAGGTGCGGGCACGACCGCGAGGAGGACCCATGCGACGCGTACCAACCACACCGTGATTTTCCGTGCGTCAGGACCGGCCTTCATTCCGTCAATGTTCTACCCGATTGGTACGGTGAAACCCGTGGCGTCGAAGAAAACCAAACCTGCCGCGGCGCGCATCGCGGAACTTCGCGAGCTGATCTCACACCACAACCAGGCCTATTACGGTCACGACGCACCCGAGGTCAGCGACGCCGAATACGACGAACTCGTCCGCGAACTGGCCGCACTCGAAGCCGCACATCCCGACCTCCTCAGTCTCGATTCACCCACGCAAACCGTTGCCGGCGCCACCGTCACCACCTTCGCCCCGGTCACCCACGCGATTCCCATGACCAGCCTCGACAACGCGATGGACGAAGACGAACTTCGCGCGTGGGGAGAACGAGTCGCAAAAGGTCTCGGTGGGGAAGTCGCCCGCTATGTCTGCGAACTGAAGATCGACGGGCTTGCCATCAGCATCCGCTACGAGAACGGCGAATTGGTGCAGGCCGCGACTCGTGGCGACGGACGCGTGGGTGAAGACGTCACGGCCAACATCGCCACCATCGCCGCGGTGCCGAAGAAGCTCATCGTGAAGCAGGGTGAAGTACCCGCGGTGCTCGAAGTGCGTGGCGAGGTGTACATGCCGATCGTCGCCTTCGAACGACTGCGTGCGGCAAAAGAAGCCGAGAACGCCGAACGCGTCGCCGCAGGTCGCAAGCCCGAACCGGTGCCCGTCAACCCGCGCAACGCGGGTGCGGGTTCGTTGCGTCAGAAGAACCCCGCCGTCACCGCGCAACGCGAACTTTCCTTCTGGGCCTACCAGCTCGGCGACACGCGCGACGTCCCGCAATTCGCCTCGCACAAGGACACGCTCGACTATCTCGCCTCGCTCGGCTTTCCCGTCAACCCCGCCATTGTGCGCGTCGACTCGTTCGCCGAGGTCGTCAGTTTCTGCCATCAGTGGCGTGATGGTCGCGACACCCTCGGTTACGAAATCGACGGGGCGGTTGTCAAGGTCGATTCCCTTGCGCAGCGCGAGCAACTGGGCTTCACCAGCCGGGCCCCGCGCTGGGCGATCGCATTCAAGTTCCCTCCCGAAGAGCGCACGACCGTCCTGCGGGACATCCAGATATCGGTCGGCCGCACCGGCCGGGTCACCCCTTTTGCCGTGCTCGAACCGGTTTTTGTGGGTGGTTCCACGGTCGGCATGGCCACCCTCCACAATCGCGCCCAGGTGGCGGCAAAAGATGTTCGTCCCGGCGACACGGTCGTCGTGCGCAAGGCCGGCGACGTGATCCCCGAGGTGGTCGGCCCCGTGCTCGCGAAGCGGCCGAAGAACTGTGCGCCGTGGGAGTTTCCCGAAGCATGCCCGTGTCCACTTGCCACCGAACTCGTTCAGGTCGAAGGCGAAGCCGACACCCGCTGCGTCGAACCATCGTGTCCGTACCAACGCGACCAACGCATCATCTACTTCGCGTCGCGTGGTGGGATGGACATCGAGGGATTGGGTGAGCGAACCGTCTTCGCACTTTCTGATGCGGGATTCGTCGAAGACGCTGGGGACATCTACTCACTCACCGAGGAACAACTTCTGCAGATCGAGGGCTTCGGCAAAGTGAGCGCGCAGAAACTTCTCGCGGGTATCGATGCATCACGTCACCGTCCGTTGCCCAAGCTCCTCACCGCACTCGGTGTGAAACATCTTGGTCCCGCAGCATCGGAGTCGTTGTCGTTCGCGTTCGGTTCGCTCGACGTCATTGCGAACGCGTCGGTCGACGATCTTGCATCGGTCGACGGCGTCGGCGAAGTCATCGCCGCGTCGATCAGTTCGTGGTTTGCAAAACCGGCGAACAAACGACTCGTCGACAAACTGCGCGATGCGGGTGTCGACTTCGGAAACGTCGAACGCACATCGTTGCCGCAGGTGCTCGCCGGCAAGGCCGTGGTTGTCACAGGCACGCTCGAGGGGTTCTCCCGCGACGAGGCCGAGGCCGCGATCAAGCAACGAGGTGGCAAGAGCCCGGGCAGCGTCTCGGCCAAGACCTTTGCCGTGGTTGTCGGGGCCGAACCCGGAGCCTCGAAGCTCACAAAGGCCGAATCTTTGGGGGTTCCGGTGCTCGACGAGGCGGGGTTCCGCACGCTTCTCGAAACCGGCGAGCTGCCGACCTGACGCACGGCGCGAAGTCGTCGAAATCCGTCAGTCGACGCTGAACTCCCAGCTGTACGACTGTGCCTTGTCGCGTGACTCGGTGATCTTCCAGAAGAACACTCGCGCCGAGTGCTTTCCCTGTTCGAGGCGTTCGATCGGTGCACCTTCTTGTGGGAGGAACGAAAGTGTGAAGTTGCCCGGGTCGTAGACCGCGGTGGGTGGCAGGTCGACTTGCTCGCCCGGTTTGGGTTGCTTGCCGCTGCTCTGCAGTTCGTCGAGTCGTGTCGTCGGTATTTCTATCCCGTTCACGATGAGCACACCTTGGTAGCCCTCGATGAAGTCGACGCGAATCTCCGACTGACGCAAAACCTTCTCGTTGTTCGCCGGCGACATGTTCTCGATCTCATCGGGAAGGTTGAGTGCATCACGTCCCGTGGTGGCGGCGTTCAGTCCGAGAATGATGAGAATGAGGCCCACCGACACACCGAAGCTGGCAAAAAGTGCCCCTTTGTTGATTTTTTTCGGTGTTTTCACGGTCTCATTCTGACGGGTTGTAGCGGAAAATGCCCATCCGGGGACTAGTTTCTTTCTGCCCCTATGGAAACGCAGCGCGACCTGATCGGCTACGTACTCGCCGGTCGCTACCGCCTCACTTCGCGGCTCGGACTCGGAGCGAGTGACGAGCCGCGCGGAATGTTCGATGCACTCGACATCCGAACCAACGTCGTTGTTCGCGTTCGCCTCACTCCGCTGAACGACCTCGTCGACCCGCGGTCACCGAACCGCCGCACTGCGGGTGACGCGCGTCGCGCGATCCAACACCATCTGCAACTCGCGCTCTCGACCCAGCATCCGACCCTCGCTCCGATCTCCGACTGGGGTGACACCGATCTGTTCGGTGTTCGTTGCATCTACACGGTGCTCGGTCAGCTTCCCGGCGGCAGTCTGCGCGAAATGCTCGACCGCGGACGTCGCCTCACACCGTCGCAGGCCCTCGTGGTCGGCCTCGACGTCTGCCGCGCCCTCCACGCCATCCACGGTGCCGGATGGGTCCATGGCGACGTTCGACCCGCCACCATCGTCTTCGACGCCAACCGCAGGGCCCGCCTGGGGGGTCTCGACACCCTGACCCCTGAAAACATTGGGGAAGCCGACATCGAACGGGCCCGCTACGCCGCCCCCGAGGTCGGCCAGGGGGCGCTGCCGAGTCCCGGCTCCGACGTCTATTCACTCGCTCTCACCCTGGTCGAGGCCGTCACGGGCGAAGTTCCGTTCAACGCCGACTCGGTGACCGTTGCGCTGTCGAACCGTGTCGACAAGTTGTTGCCCGTCGACGCCGACCTCGGTGCATTGGCAAGTGTGATGGAACGCGCCGCGCGCCCCGATGTCGACAGTCGCTTCTCCGCTCGTGAGTTCGGCGAGGCTCTCGTCGCGGTCGCGAAGCGCGTCGCACGTCCGACACCAATCGACGTCGTGGGTGTCGATGAACTGCTCACTCCGATGCCGCCGACGAACGTCATCGACCACGGTGACGCCGGCGACCCGACCGGTGAGATCTCGCGACCGATGCACACCGCGATCGAAAAAGACAAAGACCTCTCCAGCGCAGCACAAGGTGCGCGACCCGCCGAGGTCGACGACCCAACGGGTGAAATCGCCGCTGCGCGTAGTTCACGACTGCGCGGTCGCAAGATCGTTGCGATCGTCGCCGCTCTCGCGGTCGTCGGTGGAGCCGTCGCCGGTTATTTCCTGTTGAAGAAGGAAAGCTTCCAGGTGCCGGTGCTCGTTGGTCTCACCCAAGGCGAAGCCGAAAACCTCATCGTCAACTTCGACTGGACGCTCGACGTTCGTGAAGGACGCAGCGACGTCGTCGAAACCGGCCAGATCATTTCGACTGATCCGTCCGACGGTCGCATGCTCCAAGAGGGCAAGACCCTCACCATCGTTGTGTCGCAGGGGCGCACCTTCTCCACGCTCGAAGATTTCAGTGGCAAGACGGTCGAAGAGGCCACCCGCCGCATCGAAGAACTGGGCTTGGTCGTCGTTTCGGCCACGATCAACGATGAAAACAGCCCGGCGGGCACGGTTCTCAAGTGGGCCGTCGCCGAGCAGCCGGCAGCATCGGTCGGCGACCAGGTCGTGAAGGGCACCACGATCACCCTCACCGTCTCCGACGGGCCGGCGCCACGCGTCGTTCCCAACCTGATCGGCCTCGACCCGGCCGCGGCAGAGGCAGAAATCGTGAAACTCGGGCTCACCGTGACCAAGCTGGCCGACGACATCGGCGAGGCCGAAGCGGGCAAGGTCGGGGGCCAGGTGCCGGCAGCGGGCGAAACCGTTCCGCGAGGCGGAAGTGTCAGCTACTGGGTGTCGAAGGGCAAGGAACTGACGACCATCCCGTACGTGCAAATGCAATACAAGGCGACCGTCGAAAAGCGCCTCACCGAAGCGGGCTTCGTCATCGGCAACGTCACGGGCAAGGCCGCGACGCATCGTCTGAAGAAGATGTTCATCGGCGGTGTCGAGGTGAAGAGCGGTGACGAGGTTTCGATGGGTGCAACCATCGACCTCGAGTTCTACGGCGCGTGAGCCCGAACCGTGCCTGAACAGGGACCCGGCGTCAATGAAGTCGGTGTGCTGCCGTGGCAGGCGGTGCGCGGCAAACGACTCGTCCGCAAGGTTGCCAAGCGCATCGGCTTGAACCGTGCGTGGGCGACGCTCATCGTCGTCCTCGGTGGTCTCTTCGCAGTCAGCGCGACGATCACGGTCCTCGTCGTCTCGCTCGACACGATTGCGACCGACTTGAACACCGATACGTCGACGATCAACTGGGCGTTGACCGGTCCGATGCTCGCGTTCGGAGTCGTTGGGCCGGCGTTCGGCAAGGCCGGCGACTTGTGGGGCCACAAGCGACTCTTCCTGCTCGGATTGCTCGGCGCCTCGATCTTCGCCGCACTCACCGCTGTTGCGTGGAACGCGACGACGATGATCCTCTTCCGCACGCTGTCGGCCACCGCGGGGTCTGCGACCGGTCCCGCCGCGATGGCCTTCATCAACCGCATGTTCGAACCCGAAGAGCGTGTGCGTCCACTCGGTTTCTGGAGCTTCACCACGGCCGGTGCGCCGGTGTTGGGTGTCGTGCTCGGTGCTCCGATCGTCGAGTCGGTGGGCTGGCGCATGATCTTCGTCGTGCAGGCCCCGCTGCTGGCTCTCGCGCTGTTGGTTGCGTGGCGTCTGCTTCCCGAAACAGACCGACAAGCGAACGTGAAGTTCGACCTGCGTGGTTCGGCAGTGCTCGGCGTCGGTGCGACGTCGTTGCTTCTCGCCATCAACCGCGGACACTCGTGGGGTTGGTCGAGTCCCGCGGTGCTCGGTCTTCTCGTCATCGGCGTGGTGGGGTTGTGGTTCTTCTTCCGAGTCGAACGGGCCGCCGATGCGCCGTTGCTTCCCATGCGCTGGTTGCGCACGCGTAACGTCGTGTTCCCGACCCTCAGCCAGGCCCTCATCAACTTCGCCTACATGGGCGGCTTCTTCGCCGTTCCACAATTGTTGGAAAAGGGCCTCGACTATTCGACCTCGCACATCGGTTGGCTCATCATCGCCCGCCCGCTGACGTTCTCGATCGTCGCGGCCGCAGCAAGCGTGATCACGTTGCGCATCGGCGAACGTTCGAGCGGCGTCATCGGTGCATCGGCAACGATCGTTTCGATGTTCGTCCTCGCCTCGGTGGGTGTCGGCTCATCCGACCTCGTCATCGTTGCCGGTCTCGCACTCACGGGTGTCGGTCTGGGCGTCGCGGGTCCGGCTCTCACGGGTCTGTTGTCGAGTGCAGTGGATCCCGAGGACATCGGCACCGCAGCCGCATTCCAGCAGTTG
This sequence comes from Ilumatobacteraceae bacterium, assembly GCA_036735765.1. GTDB lineage: Bacteria > Actinomycetota > Acidimicrobiia > Acidimicrobiales > Ilumatobacteraceae > F1-20-MAGs119. Next base: position 16,615 of record DAINNS010000007.1, read on the forward strand.
ATGACCCAATTGGGGGCGGTCACCGGCACGACGGTCATGACGATGGTGCACGAATCGACGCTGTCACGTGGCGTCGTCGAAAGCTACGGCTACGCGCTCTGGGTGGGTGCGTTCGCGGCGTTGCTCGGTCTACTCGCGGCACTTCGTGTGCAGCCGTTGCGCCGCTAATGTTCGTCCCGATGTTCCGCCGTTCGAAAGCCCCAGCTGCGTTGCTTGTCTCCCTGGTCGTCGCGCTCGGCGCGTGTACGGCAAACAAAGACGAGGAACTTCGGTTGTCGGGTGGAGTCGAGAACTTCACGATCCAGCCGGAATACGAGAAGTTCTGTGCCGCCTATGACTCCCTCAACATCGCGTTGAACGAGATGTCCAAAACGGGCAGCACGAAGGAGAACTTTGCCATCGTCATCGAGAAGAGCAAGGCGTTGGTCGAGGCTTCACCTGAAGACATCGCAAGCGCGGTTCTCAGCAACGATGCAATTCTGAATGCGATGAACAAGGCGTTCGAGGATCGTGACTACGACGAAGAGAAAATCAGTCAGGACGAAGGACTCCGACAGGAAGTCCAGGCGTTGTACTCGCGCGACGGACTCGCCGAGCTCACGACACAATTCGCCGACTACCTCGTGAAGAACTGCGGCGTTTCGACCGAATAGCACCCGCGGGCCCGAAGCGCGGCTATTCGGCCGTGATGTTCTTGATTTCCTCGGCGACGACTTTCGTGATGTCGGTCTGGGGAATGGCCGTTTGCATGCCCATGACCTTCATCATGTCTCCGACGACCTTGATCTTCCCCGACATGAAGGCCTGCATGCCGGCCGCCTGGTCTTGGTTGACGAAGATCGCCTTCGCGGTCGCGTAGTCGGTGGTCACGGTTGCATCGGCATCGGGAAGTTCCCCGAGATCCATCACCATTTCCCCCGAACTCGTGTCCATGAAACTCTTGACGGTGCCCTCGCCGAACGGCACGTCGGTGACGACCTGGTTGATCTTGATGCTGAGGGTGATCATCGGCGCCTCGTCCTTGTACTTCTCGCGAATCTCGCGCGCGGCGGCCATCCACTCTTCTGACAGGAACTGGTGCGACATGTGTCCAACCTACCCACACTCAGGCATCGAGGGGAACGCCTGAAAGGCCCGGTCGACGCAATCCGGGAACCGTCACCAATCCGGCGTTGGCGACGACGGGCTCGGTCAGGTCGCGGGCCCAATATCGCGCCGATGCGCCGATGTCGGAGGCGAGCGTGACCGCAGGGTGGGCGGCGAGGCGGACGTTCGCCCATCGGGCCACGCCGGTGTCGAACATTCCGCCGATCCAGGCCCCCGCGCCATGGTCGGCGAGTTTGTCGAGAACCTCGATGCACGCGAGATACCCGAACCGTGCCGGTTTCAGTGTGACGTCGGTGCATTCGTGGTTCGCCAAGGCGTCGAGAGCATCTGCGGCGCTGCGTACGCCTTCGTCGAGTGCCACGCGAATCGTTCCCGCTGCAACGAGCGCCTGGTGTGACGCAGTGTCGTGAGCGGCGAAGGGTTGCTCGACGATGTCGAGGCCGAGTTCGCCGAGTGAAGCGACATGGTCGATGTCCTCGGTCGAGTACGACCCGTTCGCGTCGCCCAGCAGTTGCACGTCGTCGACGACCGCGGCGCGCAGCGCCCGCACGATCTCGGTCGTGTGCAGGCCGGGGCCGATCTTCAGCTTGAGCCGCGAATATCCCGTCGACACAGCCTCGATCGCATTGGCGACGACCGAATCGATCACGGCCACCGCGTCGGTTGAATCTGCCGGCATGTTGCCGAGAGTCGCACCGGCGGCCGCTGCGCGCTTCGGGGTCGTGGCGAACAGGGACTCGAAAGCGGCGTCGGCCGTGCGCAACTGTGCATCGAGAACCGCCATCTCGAGGGCGGCCACCGCCATGGGGTGACGCGACGCCGCATCAACGTCGATCGACGTCACCAGCGAACGAATGGCCGGGGCCATCACTGAACTGCGTCCCGTGAACACCGACGGTGCGATGTCGGTGAGAAACGCAGCCGCGGCATCGGCCGTCTCGCCGGTGTAGGCGGGGTCGTCGGGCGCTCCGCATTCCCCCCAGCCGCGCACACCGCTCGCGCTCACCTCGACGATGAGAACGCTGCGTGACCCGTGCATGCCGTGGCTCGCCATGACGGGCTGTACCAGGTCGAGGTCGCGACGGTGCAGTCGGACGAATCCCGTGGCGTCGCCGATTTCGATCGGCGGCAGGGCGCTCACTTTCACGTCAACACGCTAGGGCGTGACCTTTGGCGCCTTTACATTCCGCAAAGGATTGTGGCTCAGGCCAGCCCCGACGGCAGACTTGAGACCCTATGGCGCGCATTCTCGTGACCGAAGAAATAGCCGACGGCGGCCTCGATCGCCTGCGACAGGCCGGCCACGACGTCGACATCCGACTCGGCCTCGACCACACCGCGTTGCTCTCGGAGATCCGGGGCGCACATGCCCTGATCGTGCGCTCGGCGACCGATGTGAACGCCGAGGTGCTCGCCGCAGGCAGCGAACTCGTCGTCGTCGGACGTGCCGGCGTCGGCCTCGACAACGTCGACGTCGACACGGCCACCAAGCGTGGCGTGATGGTGTGCAATGCGCCCGAATCCAACATCGCCTCGGCGGCCGAGCAAACGATGGCTCTGCTTCTTGCGATCGCCCGCAACGTTCCCCAGGCCCATGCCGCGCTCGTGCAGGGTCGCTGGGAGCGCAGCAAGTGGGAGGGCGTCGAACTGCTCGACAAGACCCTCGGCATCGTCGGTCTCGGCCGTATCGGCAAGCTCGTGGCGCAGCGCGCGGCTGCTTTCGGCATGCGTATCGTCGCGTTCGATCCGTACATCTCGGCCGAACGTGCCCGTCAGATGAACGTCGACCTGCTGCCCCTCGACCAGCTCGTTGCCGAATCCGACTTCCTCACGGTTCACCTACCGAAGACCAAGGAAACCGTCGGTCTCATCGGCCGCGAGATGTTCCTGAAGGCCAAGCGCGAACTGCGCGTCATCAACGTCGCGCGCGGAGGCATCGTCGACGAGGCTGCTCTCTACGACGCACTGAAAGACGGCATCATCGCCGGCGCCGCGCTCGACGTGTTCTCGAAAGAGCCGATGACCGAGTCGCCGCTCTTCACGTTGCCCAACGTCGTCGTCACGCCGCACCTCGGTGCGTCCACACGTGAAGCGCAGGACAAAGCGGGTGACGCAATCGCCGACATGGTGCAGCTCGCACTTGCGGGCGACTTCGTTCCCTATGCGGTCAACGTCAACGC